>DATGTG010000107.1:0-9164 GCA_035301965.1 Wenzhouxiangella sp.
ATGCGAAAAGGCCGCATACATTCGCGTCGGCCGTAGCCGAAAGGCCGTCTCCGCCGGCGTAGTTGGGCGCGCCGTAATCCTCATTGGTCATCCAGACACAATCACCACCGAAGTTTTCGACCGTCCAGCCTGCTGGCGGAAAGTCGCCTTCAAAGTCCTCTTCAAATCCGACAACAATTGACAGATCAACGCTGATATCAGCCGAGCCGTCATTGATGAGAATCAGAGCTTCCTCCTTCGATTCACCAAAGGTTACGGTGGACGAAAGCTCCTCCGGCAGCACGCTCAGAAGTCCTGATGTAAGCTCAAGATCCAGACGGCGGGTTTCGCCATCCACAAAGGTGTCAGATACTTGCGCATCGCCATAGCCATCAAGGCTGGCGATCACATCCTGTGAGCCTTCGGGAACAAACAGATAATAGGCGCCACCACCAAGATCCGGATTGGAGGTTGTTGTTGCGCTGAAGCTGGTTCCATCAACCTCTACAGTGACGCCGTTGAGAGGCTGGCTGTCGTTGGCGTCGCTGACCACACCGTAAACCAGCTCGCCCGACTGGGGTTCGCAGGTTCCATAGGCAATGACTTCAACATCATCGACCTGCCAATACCAGTCCCAGCTGCCCTTGTAGTGCCAGCGCACCATCACATCCGGTTCGCCGACATAGTCATCAAGACTTGCAGATATTGTTTTCGGGCCACGGTCGGAGTCTCCATCAATGCCCCAAACGGTCTCCCAGGTGACCCCTCCGTCTGTAGAGACATCCACGCTGCCCGAAGATCCCGAGAAGTCGTAAAAGTCATGCTTGAACTGCAGCTCTGCCGAAGCGGCGGCGCTGAGATCTATTGACGGAGTAACCATGGCGGTGTCCTGATCGCCGCCAGATCCGTTATGGTCGGAATCAATAATGGCAAACCCGCCATCTCCGCCTGTTTTGTTACCTCGACCGCCCGGATCATCAAAGGCCCAAAGGCCATTGCTGTTGTCCAGGTCTTCAACCGACCAGCCTGCTGGTGTAGTCAAATCATCAAATGACTCGCTCAGCAGCGCGCTTGAGGCGTTGTCGTAGCCGGGCGCATCACATACATCCAGATCGGCATTCAAGCCGAAGTCCTGAACGTCATCGCCGCTCAGCGGCCCCACATCTTCGATGGCAAAGTCATAGCCGCCAGCAACGGCGGTCACCGTAAATTCGAACTCCATGCCCTCGGGCAGATCGACGGCATAGCTGCCGTCTGCCGGATCGGTATAAATCGTGCCGCCCGGATAGCCGTCAATGCTGATTGACGCGTGCAGGGGCCAGCCGGTCACGCTGTCGGTCACCGTGCCGGACACCACGTGAGTGTCCGCTGCGACCATGCTTATGTCCAGATTTGTGGTCTGGCCATTCTCAATTTCAATATCGGTTTCGATGACCGGCTGATAACCAAAGGCTGTGAATTCGACAGCATAGCTTCCCTGGGCCAGGCCAAGGCTGTAGCTACCGCTTGAATCCGTGCTGCCTGTCTCATCCTCCGCAGCATTCGAGGCGTTGACTGCGGCATTCTTGATTGGAAGATTGGTGCTGTCATCAACCACATTACCCTGTAGCGTGCCGCGTGGACCCGTAGCGGCAATGGCAGCCTGAACCGCATTGTAGGCGTCGATCTCGCCCCAGCCGGTGGCGTAGTTGGGCACCATGCCCGGGCCCTCATTGCCGGAGCCGGTGTCGTAGGGCACGGGGTTGGCTGTTTCCATCAGCAAGGTGCCTATGGTGGCGTAATCGCCTTTGAGGCTCGGCGCTGCGCTAAGCATGAGCGCAATGGTGCCGGTGGCGGCCGGTGCTGACATGGACGTGCCACTGAATCCAGAGCTGGTATACCCCGTGTCGCTGCCGGAATTGACCGACCAGATGTTGACACCTGGTGCTGCCACGTTGGGCTTGAGGTCAAAATAGCCGCGCGGGTCGGGCCGGGTCGGGTCGGTGCCGTCGTTGGGGTTGTCGGTGGGGCCCCAGTTTGAGTGCGGCGCATATTGGCCGTTGTTGTTGCCTGTTGAACCAATGCCGAGTATGGAGCCATACCGGCCCGGGTTACCAACGGTATTCAGTCCCGGCGGCGAAGCATACCCGCAGTTCGAGGCGTTGCCGTTGGCAGCCACCGGTATTATGCCGGCGGCAATCCAGGCGTCCACCGAATCCTGGTACCAGCCGTCATAGGTTTGCCCGCAGTCGCCCCAGGAGTTGTTGACTACATGGGGACGAAGATCAGGCTCTGGATTGCTGCCGCCCAAATCAGTGGGTGCCGCTACAAATTCGGCGCAAGCCAGCAGGTTGGCGCCTGGGCAGCCGTTTGAAGTGCAGCCAAGGCAGGAAATCCAGTCGGCCTCTGGTGCCACCCCGATATGCTCATCAACGCCATTGTCGCCAACTGCAGTGCCGGTCACGTGCGAACCGTGCGGATTGGGCCACTGCGGCTCGGTGGTGCCGGCTATATCAAACCAGTTGTAGTTGTGGTCGAAGCTGCCATCTCCGAGGTTGCCGCGGTACTGGTTGACCAGCGCCTCGTGCGTGTAACGGGTGCCGGAGTCGATAATGGCAACAACAACCCCGTCGCCTTTGATGTTATCCGCCCAAACCTCAGGGGCGCGAATTTGTTCAATGTTGGTGGCCACGCCCGCCATGAGACGATTTTCCATCTCTTCAGCATCGCCCGTTCGAATTGGATCCGGCAATGAGTAGACCGGCGCCACGGTCAGAGCCTTGAAATCCCTTCGGCTCGCGACAGCTTCAAACAGCGTATTGTTGGCGCCATTGACGATCACCACATTGCTGATCCAGAAGCTTTGATAGCTGTCGTAATTGCCTTCAAGCTGGTTCAGTTTTTCCAGCAGGCCTGCCTGGCTGTGCTTGGCGACACGGGTCAGCTCGTCATAAACGTACTGACCGCGCTCCTCCCAGTCCTTGCCAAAAGCGCCCGACAAATCGGCGCTGTCGCGCATGTGGACAAGAAGATCCACCTCGCCGGCTTTCTGCAAATGTTGCTTGATGGCGGGATCGATAAATGTCGACTGCTGAGCCATGGCGGGCACGGCAAAAGCCGCCAGCGCCACCACAGCCGCTAACAACAAGACTCTTAACTTCATTTAATTACCCTCTGACAGTCTGATTTTCCAGGCCGACGAGCTCCCGAGACTCCCCTCTGCTGCGGGCTGTTTCGGCCTGTTCAGTTTTTATTGACGCGATCGAAAATAAGCTGTCGCGCCTGCTGCCGTCAAGATTTTGAGGGAAAACCTGGGTGATGGAGTTCACACTGCCTTGCAGCGGTGAACGCCGCTCAGCTGCGCAAACCCGTGCCGCGATGCAGCAGGAACAGGCTGAGCCAGCCCAGCACCACGCCGAACAGGATGATCATGAAATAGGCCAGGCCCAGCGACACGTCGGTGACGCCAAGCATGCCCCAGCGCAGGGCATTGACCATGTAGAGGATGGGGTTGGCCAGCGCCACCTTTTCCCAAATTCCGGGCAGCAGGCCAACCGAAAAGAACACCCCGCCCAGATAGGTCATGGGCTGCAGGACAAAGGTGGGGATGATGCTGATATCGTCGAAGGTCTTGGCAAAGACGGCGTTGATGAAGCCGGCCAGGGCAAACACCATGGATGTCATGACCAGGATGGAGACGGTCACCGCCAGGTTGTGCATGAACACGCCGGAAAACAGGGTGGCGATCAGCCACACCAGAAAGCCGACGATCAACGCCCGGAACAGGGCACCGGAGACATAGCCCGCCAGGATGATCCACGGCGGCAGCGGGCTGATCAGCAGTTCCTCGACGTGGCGGCCGAACTTGGCGCCAAAAAACGAGCTGGTGACGTTGCCATAGCTGTTGGTGATGACCGACAGCATAATCAGCCCGGGAATGATGAACTCCATGTAGTCGTAGCCGCCCATTTCGCCCACCCGGCGGCCGATGATGTTGCCGAAGATGACGAAGTACAGCGTCATGGTGATGACCGGCGGGAAAAGGGTCTGCGGCCAGATCCTCACAACGCGGTGTATCTCCTTGAACAGGATGGTCTTGTAGCCAATCCAGTAGCTTTTGGCAGACACTTGTGCGCTCACGCTGCTTCCTCCCTGTCTTCGCCGACCAGCCGCATGAACAGCTCTTCAAGCCGGTTGGCCTTGTTGCGCATGGACACCACCTCGACACCCTGGGTTTCAAGCGCGCGGAAAAGGCGGTTGAGGCTGACGCTTTTGGGCACGCTGGCCTCCAGGGTCAGCTCATCGACACGCACGATATCAATGCCTTCGACCCGGGGCGTGGTTTTGGTCGGCGCTCTCAGATCAAGCACAAAGGTTTCAACCTGCAGCTTGCCGAGCAGCGTCCTGACGGCCGTGTTTTCAACAATTTCACCGTGATCGATAATGGCAATATTGCGGCACAGGTTCTCGGCCTCTTCCAGGTAGTGGGTGGTCAGGATGACGGTGGTGCCGGCCTCGTTGATTTCCTTGATGAAACGCCACATGGAGCGGCGGATTTCAATATCCACACCGGCGGTGGGCTCATCGAGTATCAGCAGGCGCGGCTCGTGCACCATGGCCCGGGCGATCATCAGCCGTCTTTTCATGCCGCCCGACAGCTGGCGCGCGGTGCCAAAGGCCTTGTCCCACAGGCTGAGCTTTTTAAGGTAAAACTCGGCGCGCTCCCTGGCGACATGGCGCGGCACGCCATAGTAGCCGCCCTGGTTGACCACAATATTGAACGGGCGCTCGAACTGGTTGAAGTTGATTTCCTGCGGCACCACGCCCAGCTGCGCCATGGCCAGCGAGCGCTGCTTGCGCACGCTGATGCCGAACACCCTGGCGTCGCCCGAGGTGGCGTTGACCAGCGAGCTGACAATTCCTATCAGCGTGGACTTGCCGGCCCCGTTGGGGCCAAGCAGCGCAAAAAAGTCGCCCTCGGCGACTTCCAGGTCAATTCCCTTGAGCGCCACCACGCCGCTGGCGTAGGTTTTGCGCAAATCGCGAATTTCTAGCGCATTCATGACATAAGGCCTATTGGTTTAATGCGTTCAACGAGGCAGAATAGCAGGCTTGCCGGGTCGTTGGTGCCTGGTTCACTTCAGTTTGGGTCGATAAGCGTGAGAATCAAATCAGCCGTACGGATACTTGTTCTGGCGGGCCTGCTGGCTGCCGGCGCTGCGGTCGCAGATGACGGCCTGTGGGGCAGCCTGTCGGCCTGCGAGCTGTCGGCCGCCGGCGGCCGGCTGACAGCATCGGCTTTATGCGGCGAGCTTGAAGTGCCGGAAAACCCTGATGAACCCCACGGCCGCCAGCTTGCCCTGGCCTTTGCCGTCAAGCCCGCCAGGGAAAAGCCCCGGCCCGACCCGATCATTTTTCTGGCCGGCGGCCCGGGCCAGTCGGCGCGCGAGCTTTTGCCGGTCATGCAGGCCAGCCTGCACCGCCTCAACCGCGACCGCGACCTGATTTTTGTTGATCAGCGCGGCACCGGCGGCTCCAACGCGCTCGACTGCGGCTTTGACCAGTCCGACCAGCCCTGGCTGGAGCCCGACTCCGGAGACATCGACAGCCGGCTGCGTGACTGCATGAGCGGCTGGGACGCACAACCCGAGTTCTACACCACTCCCCGGGCCGCTGACGATATTGACGCCTTTAGACACCATTACGGAATTGACAGCCTCAACCTGATTGGCGGCTCCTACGGCACGCGTGTGGCCCTGGTTTATTTGCGCAATCATCCCGACCGCGTGCGCAGCGTGGTGCTCGACGGCGTGGTGCCCACCCGCCTGGCGCTGGGCTCCGAGCACGCCTCCAAGCTCGACCAGGCGCTGGACAAGCTGTTTGCCGCCTGTTCGGACGACGACTTGTGCAGCCGGGCATTTCCCGACCTGGGTGAAGCGTTTGACTCGCTGAAACAATACTGGCGCGAAAACAGCCGGCGCCTGATTGTCACCCACCCGCGCACCGGCGAGGGCGTCGAGCTGGATTTCAACGCCGGCATGCTGGCCGCCGCCCTGCGCTTTCTGGCCTATGCCCCGGAAACCCAGGCCATCATTCCCTACCTGATTCACGAAGCCTCGCAAACCGGCAATCCCGAGCGCCTGGCGGCCCAGGCCATGATCGTCAGCGATCAAATGAGCGAAGCCATCTCCATCGGCCTCAATTTTGCCGTCAGCTGCAGCGAGGACTGGCCCGCCTGGCCGCAGGACATCGACCAGTCCGGCACCCTGCTGGGCAACAGCATGACCGAGCTGACCGGGCAGGTTTGCGCCTGGTGGCCGGCCGGCGATGTGGCTGACGACTTTCATCAGCCGTTCAAAAGCGACCGGCCGGTTTTGCTGCTGTCGGGCGAGCTCGATCCCGTCACCCCGCCCGAATATGGTGACGAAGTGGCCAGCCAGCTCGAAAACAGCGTTCACCTGACGGCGTCCGGCCTGGGGCATATCGTCATGACCAATCCCTGCATGAGCCGCCTGGTGACGCAATTCATTCAGGACAACGACCCCGACAGCCTTGATACCGAATGCATGCAGGAACTCGGTTCAACGCCATTTTTTCTCGACCTGCTGGGCCCGGCGCCATGATTGAAGCACACAACCTCAGGAAAACCTTCAATCGCGGCCGCGTGGTGGCCGTCGACAACGTCAGTTTTACCGCCCGCGACGGTGAAATCACCGGCCTTCTGGGCCCCAACGGTGCCGGCAAGACCACCACCCTGCGCATGCTCTACACCCTGCTGCGCCCCGATTCGGGCGACATGAGCATCGACGGCATCAACCCGCAAACGCAGCCGCTGGCCATCAAGCAGGCCATGGGCGTGGTGCCCGACTCGCGCGGCCTGTACGATCGCCTCACGGCGCGCGAAAACATCCGCTACTATGGCCGGCTGCACGGTCTGCCGCGCGCTGTCATCAATGCCCGCATCGATGAACTGGTGGGCGTCCTCGACATGCACGATTTCATCAATCGCCGCACCGACGGGTTTTCGCAGGGCCAGCGCGTCAAGGTGGCCATTGCGCGCGCGCTGATTCACGACCCGCGCACCATCCTGCTCGACGAACCCACCAACGGCCTTGATGTGATGACCACCCGCGCGCTCAGGGAGTTTCTCAGACAGCTGCGCCAGCAGGGCCACTGCGTGGTTCTTTCCACCCACATCATGCAGGAGGTGGCCGCCCTGTGCGATCGCATCGTCATTATTTCCGACGGGCGCGTGGCGGCCGAGGGCGCCGCCGACGAGCTGCTGGCGCGCAGCGGCAAAAGCAATCTGGAGGATGCATTCGTGAAACTGATCGGCTCGGCCGAGGGGCTGCTGGCATGATGGCCGTATTCATCAAGGAGCTGCTCGACAACTTTCGCGACCGCCGGGTCATTTTGAACACCCTGGTGATCGGCCCCATGATCGGCCCCGTCATCTTTGTCGTGCTCATTGCCTTCATCGCCAGCCAGGCGACCGAGCGCATGGAATCCACCCTTAAGCTGCCGGTGGCCGGCGCCGAACACGCACCCGGTCTGATCAGCTTTCTGGAGCGCTCCGGCGTGGACATTCAGCCGCCGCCCGATGACCCCGAGGAAGCCATTCGGCGCGAGGATGAGGAAGTCATTCTGCGCATTGGCCCGGACTTTGCCGACGCCTGGGAAAGCGGCCGCCCGGCGCCGCTGGAAATCATCGCCGATCTGTCGCGCCGCTATACCGACACTTCCATCAGCCGCGTGCGCGCCTACCTCAACGGCTACAGCCAGCAGATCGGCCAGACCCGGCTGCAGCTGCGCGGCGTGCACCCCGACATCACCCGCGCGCTCAACCCCACCATTACCGACCTGTCCACGCCGGAATCGCGCGGCGGCATGCTGCTGGCATTTCTGCCCTATTTCATTCTTATTACGGTGTTCATGGGCTCCATGCACATGGCCATAGACACCACCGCCGGTGAACGCGAACGCAAATCGCTCGAACCCCTGCTGATCAACCCGCTGCCGCGCTGGCAAATCATGGCCGGCAAGCTGGGCGCCACCACGTTTTTTGCCCTGGCCACCCTGGCGCTGGCGCTGGTCGCCTTTGTCATTGCCATGGGTTTCTTGCCAGCCGCCGAGCTGAACATGACGCTCAACCTCGATTTCCGCATCGCTGCGCTGGCGTTTGTGCTGGTCGCGCCCGCCGCCCTGCTGGCCGCCGCCCTGCTCACCATCCTGGCGTCGTTTGCCAAAAGCTTTCGTGAAGCCCAGAGTTACATGGGTCTGGTGGTCATCATCCCCATGATCCCCAGCTTCTGGATCATGGTCGATCCCAGCCGCGCCGAAACCTGGATGACGCTGGTGCCGCTGCTGAGCCAAAGCGTGCTCATCCTTGAACTGGTGCGCGGCGAAGCCATCAGCCTGGCCTGGTACGGCCTGTCCATTGCCAGCACCGGCCTGCTGGCCTTGTTGCTGGCCGCCATTGCCGGCACGCTCTACAACCGCCCGCGGCTGATATTCACTTCGGGCTGAACAGGCACCCCTGACCCGCTGCACAAATAAAAAGCGCCCGCTACAGGGTTGTAGCGGGCGCGGTGGCCAATCGAGGGCGTGATTGGCCAAAGTGGTGCTTTATATCAGCTACTGCTCACATTGCACCATGGGATCCCCTTCCCGATATTCCTGGCCAGATGCCGTCAGCCGGCGGCCGCATTGACCTTGCGTTCTTCTTCAAGGCCCATGAGCCATTCGGAAATCACTTCATCGGACAGCAGGTTGTCGAGCTCGCCTTCGCTGCTCAGCTCGGCCATGGCGACATCCGGGCCTTCCTGGCTGTGATTGCTGTAATGGTCGTTTTTCATGGTTTTACCTTTGGCTGAATGTTCTCTTCAGGAACCTTCATGCAATAACCATGCCAACCGTTACGGGACGGGCTTTTTGCTGATTTGAACCGGAATTGAAAGGCCCATGTGACAGTTTTTGTCAGGCGCTTGACGGAAAATGTCCACAAAGATCGGCCGTAAGGGCCTGGGCGGCGCGGCCGGAAAATTCATGCACCATTCAGCGGCCGCCACCATAATGAAGCGCATGAAGCCAACCCGCAAAACACCGGCACCGGCCAAATGCCTGCTCGCGCTGACGGCAGGCATTTTGCTGCTTGCCGGCAGCGTGCATGCCCAGGGATACAACCAGCCGCCGGGACGGCACAGCTG
>DATGTG010000108.1:0-4354 GCA_035301965.1 Wenzhouxiangella sp.
CTCGCGTGCGCGTCTGGACACCGGCACCTGGAGCGAAGTGCGGGCCACCATAGAACTGGGCAGCGATCAGCGCGGGCGCCCCTTCAAGGTGCTGCGCTGGCGAGATCATGTTGAGGACCAATGAGCCAAAACGCCATCAACGATTACTGGAACAGTTTGACGGCCCGCTACCAGGCCGGCCCGCTGCCGGACTTTTTTTCCTGGTGGAAGGGCGAGCTGTCCGCGCTCATTCCGGCCTCGCTCAGGCAGCGCATGATTCCGCCCAAGCCGGTGGTCTGGCTGCGGCCCGACGCCGAACTGCAGCGCCTGGAAATATGGCCCGATGCCCGGGCCGATGAACCGCGCGATTACTACGGCGCCGACGAGGACGCCGGCATCCTGCGCAATCGCTGGCACGAGCTCATCAACGACTTCCCCGACGGCCAGCCCGAAATCCGGCTTTGTCTGCCGGCTCATGACGTCCTGTATTTGCCCGTCGAGCTGCCGCTGGCGGTTGAATCCAACCTTGGCGAATCGCTTCAGTACCAGCTCGACCAGCTCACCCCGTTTCGTCCCGACCAGGTGTATTACGACTACAGCATTGCCGAGCGCAACGCCGAGCACGGCCGCCTCAAGGTGGATTTGCGCATGGCGCTGCGTCCGCGTGTCGATCAGCTGCTCGAACGTTTGGCCAGCATTGGCATTCGGCCGCATGCGGTCGACTGCGCCATCAGCGAAGACCAGCCGGCCGGCACCGGCAAGTTCAATCTTCTGCCCGCCGCGCAGCGCCCCCGGCACGTCTATCGCCGGGCGCGCATCAACTGGCTGCTGGCCGGCGCGCTGGCGCTGGTGCTGGCCGTTGTCATGGTCGAATCACTGGCGCTGCACAAGCGCACCGTCACCCGCCTGCAGTCTCAGGTGGCCGACCTGCGCCAGCAGGCCGACGAGGTGGTCCAGCTTCAGCAGGAACTCGAAGACGCGCTGCTGGCCGCCAACTTTCTTGCCGAGCGCCGCCGCCGTCAACCCGTCAGCCTCGATGTCATCAACGAACTGAGCGGCATCCTGCCGTCCAGCATGTGGCTGCGGCAAATGAGAATGCAGGGCGACAAGCTGACCATGAGCGGGCTGGCCAACGAATCACAGGAACTGATCGACGTCATCAGCGAATCCGGCCTGCTGGCCGACGCCGAATTCAGCGGCGCCATACGCATCGACCCGGCCAGCGGCCGCGAAACGTTCAACGCCACGGCGCGCATCAAAACCAGGGAGGACAACAGCCATGCAGCTGCTGCCCGACCTGGAGAATAACCGCCCGCTGGCCATTGGCCTGCTGGTCGTTGCCCTGGTGCTGGTTTATTTCATTTTCTTCCACTGGTTTGTGGCCCGGCATCTCGAAATGGCCGGCCAGGTCAGCCAGCTCGAAGAAAGCGCGGCCCGCTTCAAGGCGGCTGTCGAGCGCCGCCAGCCGCTGGAACAGCGTCTGGAAGAGCTGCGCGCCGACCGCCTCGACAGCGCCCTGTTTTTGCCCAGCACCAGCGCCAACCAGGCCGCGGCCGCGCTCAGCCGGCTGCTGCGCAACCTCATCGACCAGGAAGCCGAGGACGCGGAGCTGTGCACCATCGCCTCGGTTCAGAACCAGCCCGACCGCGACCCGGAACGTTTTGAACAGGTCACAGTCAATGTGCGCATGAACTGCCCGCTGCCGGATTTTGCCCGCATTCTGTACGAGCTTGAAAACAGCATCCCGCTGGTGTTTGTCGACAACCTCAACATCCAGCAAACCCAGTCGGCGGAGCAGGCCGGCCGGCGCCGCAGCCGCACGCCCTACGGCCAGGTTGACGTGCAGTTTTCCATGTTCGGCTTTTTGCCCCAGCAGCTTGAAACGGACGCCTGACCATGCTTGACCTGCAGCGCAACCTTCTTACAGCCCTGCTGGTGGCCGGCATAGCGGTTCTGGTGGCGGGCGGCGTTGCCGTGGCCGTTTTCATGGGGCGGCCGGACGTGGCCAACATCGAGGCGCGCGGCTCCGGCAGCATCATCGATGAACGGGTAGATGCGGCGGCGCCGGGGCTGGATGAATTTTCATCCTATGCGGCCATACTCGAACAGCCGGTGTTTTTCTCCGACCGCAAGCTGCCGGTCGTCGAAGCGCTCGACGAGGACGACGAAGACCTGCTGGCCGAAGAAGATGAAGAGGAAGACATTCAGGAACTGGCCGCAACCGTGGCCGGCATCATCATCACGCCGGACATGAAGCTGGCCATGGTGGCCGACAAGCAGAGCAACAAGACGCTTGTTCTGCGCGAAGGCATGCCGCTGGAAGGCGAGCAGGCTGCCTGGCAAATCGAAACCATCGGACCGCGCCAGGTTGGCTTTGTGTCGGTCGACGGGCGCGAAACCGAGCTGGAGCTGGCCGTCAACACCTCCGGCCTGGATGCCCCGACCCCGCCGCCGCAGCGCACCCGCCGCCGGCGCGGTGAGCAGGACGCCGCCGACAGCGAAGCGCCCGCCGAGGCCGAACAGCGGGCCGAAGAACCCGAAGACGGCCGTCAGGCCAGCGCGGACGCCCGCGCCCGCGCCGAAGAAATTCGCCGCCGCGTGGCCGAACGCCGCGCCCAGCTCAGGGAAGAGGCCGAGCGGCGCCGCCGCGACGGACAGTAATAACGAGACAACAATGGCTGAACACTCAATGCGATTCCCCTTTCAGACTTTCATTCCGCTGCCCGTGCTGTTGCTGGCCGGCCTGATCCTGGCCGGCTGTGCCGCCACCGGCAAGCGCGATACCGGCCCCGACACCACGCTGCGCCCCGGCCAGAGCGCGGTTTCGCCGTCCACGGCCAAAACCGACCGCGAAGGCATTCGCCTGGGCGGCGAGGACGACGACAGGGACAGCGACAGCGATTTTGATGAAACCGAGTTCTATCCAGGCACCGGCATTTTCATCAATGAGGGTTTCGTCGAACCGCGCGCCGGCCTGCCGGGCGAGGACGGCGAAATCACCCTCAACTTCGAAGGGCAGGGCATCCAGGAAGTGGTGCACGCCATCCTCGGCCACATGTTCGAGGAAAACTACGTCATTGCGCCGGGCGTCAGCGGCGAGGTCACCTTTGCCACCGCCAAGCCCGTCAAGCGCAACCAGGTCATGCCCATTCTCGAAATGCTCCTGCGCCGCAACAACGCCACGCTTATCTGGCGCGAAGGCAGCTACCACGTCATTCCCGTGTCCGAAGCCGTGGCCGGCAACCTGGTGCCGCGCTTTGATTCGGCCGCCAACGCGCGCGGCTACGAAGTGCTGGCCGTTCCCCTTGAATACGTATCGCCGGCCAAAATGGCCGAGCTGCTCGAACCCTGGGCCAGGGAAGACGCCATTTTCAGCGCCGACAACGCGCGCAGCCTGCTGTTTCTGGCCGGCACCCGCTTTGAGCTGCGCAACTACATGCAAATCATAGAAACCTTCGACGTCGACTGGCTCGAAGGCATGTCCGTGGGCATCTTCAACCTCACCCGCATCGAGGTGGACGAGCTGCTGCCCGAGCTCGAAAACATTTTTGGCGAAGAAGGCGAAACCCCGCTGGCCGGCATGTTCCGCTTCATGCCCATGGAGCGCCTCAACGCCATCATGGTCATCACCCCCAACGAGCACTACCTGCACGAGGCCGAAAAGTGGATCAAGCGCCTCGACCGCACCAGCGTGCAGGGCGGTTCGCGCCTGTATGTATACCGGGTCAAGAACCTGGAAGCCGACGTGCTGGCCGGCTACCTGGGCGATTTGTTCGGCACCGGCAGCGGCAGTTCGCGCCCGCGCGAATCGCGCAGCTCGGTGGCGCCCGGCCTTGAGCGCGCCTCTGCGTCCAGCATGCGCGACTTCCAGAGCTCGCGCGCCCAGGACAGCAGCAGTGACCGCGACAGCGATCGTCGCCGCAGCCAGGGCGGCATGCAGCTGGGCGAAGATGGCGATGTGCGCGTCACCGCCGTCATGGAAACCAACTCCCTGCTCATCCAGGCCCCGCCGGCCGAATACGAGGGCATTCTGTCGGCCATCGAGCGTTTGGACGAAGAACCCCTGCAGGTGCTTATCGAAGCCCAGGTGCTCATCGTCAAGCTCAACGACGAGCTCAGCTACGGCGTCAGCTGGTTTCTGGCCAACCAGGCCGAAGGCACCGTGCCCGAGCTGCCCGAAGACTTTTCACCCAGCCGCAGCGCCAACGCCGCGCTGTTTGGCAGCGGCCAGGGTGCGCTGGGCACGCTTACCCGGCGCGGCAATCGCACCTTTGTCAGCACCACCATCGAAGCACTCGAATCCGTCTCCGACGTGCGCACCATTTCATCGCCCCGGCTCATGGTGCGCAACAACTCCGATGCCAGCATCAACGTG
>DATGTG010000109.1:0-2209 GCA_035301965.1 Wenzhouxiangella sp.
TTTCCTTTCGTTCAATCTGACCCGCCCACCGTTCAGGGACAACCTGGCGCTGCGCCAGGCGCTCAGCCTGGCGGTTGATCGCGAGATCATCACCCGGCATGTCAGCCGTTTCGGTGAGATTCCAAGCTTCAGCCTGGTGCCGCCCGGTCTGCCTGAATACGAGCCGCCGCAAACGCCGTGGGCCGACATGACCCAGCCGGAGCGCGAACAGGAGGCGCGCCGGCTCTACAGCCGGGCCGGCTACAGTGATGACAAGCCGCTGACGGTCGAGCTGCGCTACAACACCTCGGAAAACCACCGCAAGATCGCCGTGGCCCTGGCCGCCATGTGGAAGCAGGTTCTGGGCGTGCGCACCCGCCTGGTCAACGAGGAGTTCAGGGTTTTTTTGCAAAACCGGGCGCAGCGCCGGGTCACCCAGGTCTTCCGGTCCGGCTGGATAGGCGACTATCAGGACGCCTTCAGCTTTCTGGAGCTGTTTCAGTCCGAGCACGGGCGCAATGACGCCGGCTACAACAACCCCCGCTACGACCGGCTTCTGGAGCGTATTTCGGCCGAGCGCATCCCGGCCCGGCGACGCAACCTGATGGCCGAGGCCGAGCGCATGATTCTGGCCGATCAGGTCATTCTGCCGCTGTACGCCTATGTGACCAAGCGGCTGGTGTCGCCCCGGCTGCAGGGCTGGCACGAAAATGTCATGGATTATCATCTGACCCGCTACATGTATCGGGTCAAGAGCGCAGGGCCGGCCGTGCCGCCGGCGCAGGCTGAAGAACTGGAGGCAAACGATGCACAAGGCTGACTGGCCAAACCGGTCAGGTACGACGAGCGTGCGGAGGCGGGCGTGCTGAAGTATTCGCTGCGCCGGCTGTTGTCAGCCATACCAACGCTGCTGTTGCTGATTACCTTCGCCTTTTTTCTGATCCGCGTGGCGCCCGGCGGCCCGTTTGATTCCGAGCGCGCGCTGCCGGCCGAGATCGAGGCCAACCTGGCCGCCAAATACCATCTTGACGAGCCGCTGGTGCTGCAGTACGGGCGCTATCTGTGGCAGATTGTGCGCGGTGATCTGGGGCCGTCGTTCCACTATCGCGACTGGACGGTCAACGACCTGATTGCCCAGGGACTGCCGGTGTCGGCCCTGCTGGGCGGTCTGGCGCTGGTGCTGGCCCTGGCCATCGGCGTGCCCATAGGCGCATGGGCGGCCCTGCGGCAAAACCGGCCCACCGACTATGCGGTCATGAGCGTGGCCATGATCGGGATCTCGGTGCCGAACTTTGTTGTGGCCCCGCTGCTGATTCTGCTGTTTGCCGTTGCCCTGGGCTGGCTGCCGGCCGGCGGCTGGGCGTACAGCCCCGACCGCATGCTGCTGCCGGTCATCACCCTGGCGCTGCCCATGATTGCCTATGTGGCCCGCATCACGCGCGGCTCCATGATCGAGGTGCTCAACTCGGGCTTTATCCGCACGGCGCGCGCCAAGGGCATGCCGGAAAAGAAGGTGATCCTGCGCCACGCGCTCAAGCCGGCCCTGCTGCCGGTCATTTCCTACCTGGGGCCGGCAGCGGCGGCCATTCTCACCGGCTCGGTTGTGGTTGAGCAGATCTTCACCATTCCCGGCATCGGGTCCTATTTTGTCCAGGGTGCGCTCAACCGCGACTACACCCTGGTCATGGGGGTGGTTATTCTCTATGGCGTGCTGATCATCGCCTTCAACTTTCTGGTGGACCTGCTGTACGCTGCGCTGGATCCGCGCATTCACTACGAGGACGGTGAGGCCGAAACATGAGCGAGCTGCAGCAGGATGCATTCGAACAGGCGCTGGACACGCGCCGCGTGCGCCGGCGCTCGCTGTATGTCGATGCCTGGCACCGGCTGCTGAAAAACCGGGCGGCGGTCGGTGCCCTGGTTGTTCTGGCCCTGATGGTGCTGCTGGTGATCTTTGGCCCCATGCTCACCGGCTGGGACCACGAGATTCCCGACTGGGACGCCTATTCAACGCCGCCATCGCTGGACAGCGGCCACTATTTCGGCACCGACGCCCTGGGGCGCGACCTGTTTGTGCGCATTCTCATCGGCGGGCGCATATCGCTGCTGGTTGGGCTGGTGGCCACGTTGGTGTCGCTGATTATCGGCGTTGCCTGGGGGGCTTTTGCCGGCTATGCCGGCGGGCGCACCGACAACATCATGATGCGCATCGTGGATGCGGTCTACGCCA
>DATGTG010000110.1:0-5607 GCA_035301965.1 Wenzhouxiangella sp.
CCCATAGAAGGCCCGCTCTGGCTCAGTCCAGCCGCCATTCGCCCCGATGAAATTCCGGCACCCGGTCAACCAGGCCGTCGCAGTAATCAAAGATGCGCTCGAACGCATCGTGGTCTTCAGCCGGGCTGATTTCCCGCTTGCCGGCAATAAGGTAGAGCACGGCCCGGGCGATGTAATCACCCTTGAGGCTGTCTGCAAGCAGTTCGTGAAGCTGTTCCAGATCCGGCGCAAGCTGACCATGCGCCATCTTCGGGAAATACCGGCCGGCATCGGATTCTTCCAGATCTTCCAGCAGGTCTGTTTTTGATTCCGCAGCTTTGTTCTGAACATAAAAAAGCTGTGCGCAGGCACCGACCAGATGCGCAGCCGTCTCATCGTCAAGATGCGCCACCTTTGAGTCATTCAGGTTGTGATGCAAATGAAAGAACTCATGCGCTGTCGTGCCTGCAAGCCCGGCCCACCAGCGGGCGTTCTTTTCCACATCTCCCCTGCTTTTGCCTGGCGGGATGTCTTTCAGAAGCGAGATCAACAGCCTTTCCCTGATATCAACGCGGCTTGAATAATACGAGCCCGGCTCGGTCGCCAGCACAATATCAAGCTCCAGGGGCAATTCGACAAAGCTCAGATAACCTTTCATGGTCTTGTCCACCGCGCGGGCAAATTCATCCATTCCCGTTTCCAGAAATGCCCGCAGACTGCCCAAATCTGAAACCTTCTGATCCGCCGGGATCAGAAAACGCACCCGCCAGCGTTCCCCAAATTCGGCTGACAGCAGCTCTTCTACACTTTTTATCTCGACTTCGCTGTCGCCGGCGCGCCGGCCAAACGACAGCAGCTTGTCGCGCGCAATCACAATGCTGTTGACGCTGACACCGTGCGCCTGGGAAAGGCTGCGGGTGTATTTGGCCATGTGACCCCTGACCGTGCAGCCGGCCTGCAGCAGCACAGCGGCAGCAAGCAAAATCAGCACGGCAAATCCTGTCTTACGCACCGGCCGGCCCGCCCCGGGCGGCTTGCCAGGCCAGCAGGGCGATGCCCAGCATGATGAGGCCAACGGCGGCGAATTGGATGAGGTTGAAGTGTTCGCGCAGCAGCACCAGGCCAACGCCGGTGGTGACGATAAGCGAGCCGCCGACGATAAGCGGGTTGCCGACGGCGACCGCCATGCCGCGTCCGTAGACGACAAAGCTGAGGATTTCGACCAGGCCGATGGCGACGCCGGCCATGGCCGACAGCATCAGTCCGCGCCCGGTGACGGTCAATTCGGCCGAGCTGGTGGCGTGCAGCCAGCCGAGCAGGGCCAGGCCCACCAGGGCGGCCACGATTTGCAGCACCACGGCGCCCAACACGGCGTGGATGTGGTCGGACGACACCTTGATGAACACGTTGTAGAGGCCGAACATGAGTGCGGCAGTCGCCACCAGAAAATAGATCATGCACCTGTCTCCATCGATCAATGGCGGTGAATTGTTTAAGCAACATCACGCGCGGCTGCGGTAAGCTTGGCGGCATGTTCCACACCGCCGGATTGCCATGCCGTCTGTTGCCCGTCTGTTTTTGGTCATTCTATCCGCCGGCCTGGCCGCCGGCGTGTCCACTCACACCATGAGCGCGTCTGTTGATATTTCTGTTGATGTTAAAGCCGCGCAGCAGATTGCCGGCCTGGCGCTGGACTGCGTGGACCGGGAGTATCCCAACCAGATTCAGCACGCCATGGCCGGTGATGACGACCTGGGCCCGCCGCGCCGGCTGACGCCCGCGTTCTACGGCTGTTTTGACTGGCATTCGTCGGTGCACGGCCACTGGCTGCTGGCCCGGCTGGTGCGGCTGTTTCCCGAGGCCGAATTTGCCGATGAGGCGCGCGCAAAGCTGGCCGCCAACCTGACGGCCGACCACCTGCTGGCCGAGGCCGCCTACATGCGCCACCCCGAGCGGGCCGGGTTTGAGCGCCCCTACGGGCTGGCCTGGCTGCTGCAGCTGGTGGCCGAGCTGGACGAGTGGGACGACGCGCAGGCCAACCGCTGGCGCGAGGACCTGCGGCCGCTGGAAAACGTGGCGGTCGAGCGGCTGACCGAGTGGATTCCCAAGCTGCATTACCCCATCCGGGTGGGCGAACACGCCCAGACGGCGTTTGCCTTCGGGCTGATTCACGATTACGCCGTGCAGGTTGATAACGGCAGGCTGAAAGACATCATCGAGGACGCCGCCGGCCGCTTTTATGCCGCCGACCAAAACTGCCCGCTGGGCTATGAGCCGTCGGGCCATGATTTTCTCTCGCCCTGCCTGGCCGAGGCCGACTTCATGCGCCGGGTGATGGACAGAAACGAATTTGCGGCCTGGCTGGATGATTTTTTGCCCGCGATTGGCCGCGCGGACTGGCTGCCGGTGGGCACGGTGACCGACCGCAGCGACGGCAAGCTGACCCATATTGACGGGCTCAACTTGTCGCGCGCCTGGATGCTGGCGGGCATGGCCAGCGCGCTGCCGGACGATGACGCCCGCACGGCCGCCCTTGACGATGCGGCCGGCGAGCACGCGCGCGCCGGGCTGGACGCCATCGGCATTGACTATCCGTCGGGCCGGCTTGTGGAGCGCGATGTGCACTACGCCGGCGGCCACTGGCTGGGCAGTTTTGCGGTTTATCTGCTGTCGCGGCGCGGTTATTGACTCTGATTTCCGACCGCCGTATTTCAGACAGCGCCCGGCGCTGAACCGCAATACAAACCCCGACACCGGACAACCCCATGCCCGACAACAAAGCACTTGAACAGCTCCGCCGGCAGATTGGCCGCATTGACGACGACATTCTCGACCTGCTGGCCCGCCGCGCCGAGCTGGCGCGCAGCGTGGTCAAAACCAAGGTGGAGCACCGCCTGCCGGTGTTTGTGCCCGAGCAGGAAGCGGCCAAAACCGCCGATTTCAGAACCAGGGCCGCCGCCCGGGGCATGGACCCCGACTGGGCGGAGGACTTTTTGCGCATCATCATGGGCGCCTCGCGGGCCACCCAGTCCATGCAGGACTATCCGCGCGCCACCCGCCACCCCCGGCACATTCTCTTTGTGGGCGGCGAGGGCGGCATGGGCCGGCTGTACCGGGCCGCGGCCGAGCGCAGCGGGCACGCCGTGTCCAGCATCGACCAGGGCAACTGGCACGAGCTGGAAGCGCTGGCGCCAAAACTTGATCTGGTCATCGTAACCGTGCCCATCAAGGCCACGCCCGCGGTCATTGCCCGCCTGGGCGGCCGGCTTGAAGCGCACACCGTGCTGGCCGACTTCACCAGCAACAAAAGCGCGCCGCTGCAGGCCATGCTCGACGCCCACCCGGGGCCGGTGGTCGGGCTGCACCCCATGCACGGCGCCGATGTGAAGAACCTGTCCAAGCAGCTGATGGTGGTGTGCCCGGGCCGCCACGCCGGGCGCGCCGCCTGGTTTGTCGACCAGTGCCGGCTGTGGGGCATGCGCATCATTGAAACAGACGCCGAACAGCACGACCACGCCATGCATCTGGTTCAGGGGCTGAGGCATTTTGTGGCGCTTCTGCACGGCTCGTTCATGCGCCACCACGATCTGAAGCCGGCCGACATGCTGGCCTATTCCAGCCCCATATACCGCGCCGAGCTGATGATGACCGGGCGGATATTTGCCCAGAGCGCCGAGCTGTATGCCGACATCGTGTTTGCCAGCGAACAGCGCCGCCGTCTTCTTCTGGACTTTTTTGCCCACCACCGGCGGCTGGCCGACCTGGTCGAGCAAAACGACCGCGCCGGCTTTATCCGCGAATTCGAGCGGGTCACCGATTTCTTCGGCCGCTTTGCCAGCCAGGCCCTGTCGGAAAGCAGCTATCTGATTCACCGCCTGGCCGACCGCTTTGCCTGACATGACGGCCCGTTGCGGTCGTTCATGACCTATGACCCATTGGCAGCAAAACCGCAATGATTCAAAATATCTGCATAATGTTTTCCAAGGCCGGCGGCAGCCGGCGTCCCAACCACGGAGCACAACCATGAAACATGAACTGATTGCCCTTGCGCTGGGCATGGCGCTGAGCCTGTCGGCCACGGCCGCCCGGGAAACGCAGCCCCTCCACTACCTGGACGAGCTGCCGCCTCTGCTCGACCGCCAGCTGTTCTTTGGCGATGCCGACATTTCCGGCGCGCAGATTTCACCCGACGGCAAATTTGTCACTTTCATGCGGCCGCTGGACGATGTGCGCAACATCTGGATCAAGGGCATTGACGAGCCCTTTGACCAGGCCCGCCCGCTGACCGCCGACGACCGCCCGGTGCCCGGCTACTTCTGGAGCCGCGACAGCTCGCTGGTGCTGTACGTGCAAGACAGGGATGGCGACGAGAACTACCATGTGTGGGCCGTTGACCCGGCCGCCGAACCCGAAGGAGACCGCGTGCCGCCGGCGCGCAATCTGACCGGCATCGACGGCGTGCGCGCCCAGATCTACGCGCTGCCCAAATCCAGTCCCGATGACATCATTGTCGGCATCAACGACCGCGATCCGGCCCTGCACGATGTCTACCGCGTCAGCATGAAATCGGGCGAGCGCGAACTGTTGGTGGAAAACATCGACAACGTGGCCGGCTGGAGCGTTGATGACAACGGCCACGTGCGTCTGGCGGTGCGCCAGAACGAGGACGGCGGCACCGACACCCTGGCGGTTGAGGACGGCGAGGTGGGCAAGTTGCTGTACCGCTGCTCATGGGAGGAAACCTGCAGCCCCATCGCCTTTCACGCCGACGGCCGGCGCGCCTGGTTCATTTCCAACAAGGGCGACGACAACGATCTGACCGCCCTGTTTTTGCTGGATGTTGAAAGCGGCGAGGTCGAGCGGGTGGAAAGCGACCCCGAAGGAGAGGTTGATTTTACCAGCGCCATCTTCTCCAACCGCAGCGACGAGCTGCTGGCCACCGTTTATGAAGGCGACCGCACGCGCATCTATCCGGCCGACGAGCGCTTTGCAAAGGCGCTGGAATTCCTGCGCGAGCAGCTGCCCGACGGCGAGATCAGCTTCAGCCCGCAAACCAGCGATGATTCCCTGGTGATTGTCAGTCTGTCGAGTGATGTCGACCCGGGCACGGTGTACGTTTTTGACTGGCAGAACATGACGGTGGAGGAACTCTATCAGACCCGCCCGGAGCTGCCGGCCGAACAGCTGGCGCCCATGCAGCCCATCCGTTATGCGGCGCGCGACGGGCTGGAAATTCCGGCCTATCTGACCACGCCCAAAAATGCCGGCGATGAAAAGCTCGCCCTGGTGGCGCTGATTCACGGCGGCCCGTGGGCGCGCGACTACTGGAGCTACAACCCCATCGCCCAGTTTCTGGCCAACCGCGGCTACGCCGTGCTGCAGCCCAATTTTCGCAGCTCCACCGGCTACGGCAAGAATTTTCTCAACGCCGGCAACAACGAATGGGGCGACGCCATGCAGGATGACATCACCGACGGCGTCAATCACCTGGTTGAAAAGGGCCTGGTGGACCCGGAGCGGGTGTGCATCATGGGCGGCTCCTACGGCGGCTATGCGACGCTAGCCGGCCTGACGTTCACGCCCGACCTGTACGCCTGCGGCGTCGATATTGTCGGCCCGTCCAACCTG
>DATGTG010000111.1:0-3359 GCA_035301965.1 Wenzhouxiangella sp.
CACCGGCACGGCACTGCACCACAATGGCGCCCTGGCCGGCTGACGGCAAAAAGCCTGGCGGCTTCAGCGCCAGGCTGTGTTCGCGCCTTATTTGCAGCCGTTCCAGCCCGGCAGCGGCAAGAATCAGGGCATCAACCGCACCTTCATCCAGCCGGCCCAGGCGGGTTTGAACATTGCCGCGCACCGTTTTTACCTCAAGCTGCGGGCACAGGGCAAGAATCTGCCCCTGGCGGCGCAGGCTGGCCGTGCCCACCATGGCGCCGGCCGGAAGGTCTTCGGGGCGGCTGCCGTCGCGGGTAATCCACACATCGTGCCACGAGGCCCGCGGCGGGTAGGCCACCAGCTCGAAGTCCGGCTGCGGCACGGCCGGCACATCCTTGAGCGAATGAACGGCAATATCGGCCTCGTTGACAAGCAGCGCGCGCTCCAGCTCCTTCAGAAAAAGCCCCTTGCCGCCTATTTCCGCCAGCGACCGATCGAGTATTTCGTCGCCGCGAGTGCTCAGCGGCACCAGCGACACGTCCAGTTCGGGGTGATGATCCCTCAGCTTCTGGGCCACATGTTCAGCCTGCCAGATGGCCAGCGCGGATTTTCGTGTTGCAATTCTGAGTTTGTTCATATTCGACTTCTGTCCTGGGCCGGCGGTGCTTCAAGCAGCTCACGAATGCGCGCCAGGTTTCTGCGGCTGACCGGAGGATGACAGCTGACGCCGGCAAGTTCCACCCTGTCCTGCCCGTGCTCGTCCTGGTACAGGCCGCGCAGGTAGCGGCGCGCCACCAGCGCCTTGCGGTGGGTGCGCACAAAAAGCGGCCCCAGACGCTGTTCAAGGCTGACCAGTGAATCATCCAGCAGGGCCTGGCCCCCTTCAAAATGAACCACAGTGTACTTGTCTTCAGATACCAGTGCGCGAATGCCGGCCACCGGAATGGCCTGCACCCGGTCTCCCAGGCGGGTGCTGATGGTCGCATCCGAGCCGACCGGCCGGTTGCGCGCCCTTTCCAGCGCCTGTGCCAGCCTGTCTGGCCGCACCGGCTTGACCAGATAGTCGACCGCCTCGACCTCGAAAGCCTCGACCGCATACTGTTCAAACGCGGTTACAAACACAATCGCCGGAGCAGACGCCAGGGTCGCAAGCTTCTGCGCCAGCTGGATGCCATTCAGGCCGGGCATTTCAATATCCAGAAAAACCACATCGGGCTGCAGCCGACAGCACGCATCGAGCACCCGCTGCGGATCGTCCAGCTGGGCGCAGACTTCAGCACCGCCTGCCTGGGCCATCAGCCGGATCAGGCGATCAATGGCCGGCTGTTCGTCATCGACAACAACAACCCGCAGCCTGCTCACGACCAGCGCGCATCCAGCCACGCATCCAGCGCGGCGATCTCCTCGGCACACACGCTGTGCGCCATGGGCCAGGTCTGCCACTGCACGACATAACCGGCCTCTTCCAGATGCCTGGCCGAGGACTCGCCCAGCGCTGCGGGCACAATGGGGTCCTGGGTCCCGTGCCCCATGAAAACCGGCGGCATTTCGTTCCCGTTTGCCCATCCGGCCAGACTGTCGGCGCCCAGCAAATAGGTCGACAGCCCGACAACTCCGCCCAGCGCCGACGAGCGCGCCAGCCCGCAGCGCAGCGCAATGGCGCCACCCTGCGAAAATCCGGCCAGAATGATCCTGTCGGGTTCGATGCCGGCCGCCAGCTGCTCATCAAGCAGCGCATCAACTGCCGCCACCGATGCGGCGATTCCTGCGGCGTCCTGGTTGCGGTCAATGTCAACGCCTAAAATATCGTACCAGGCGCGCATGGGCAGACCGCCGTTGACGGTCACCGGACGCACCGGCGCATGCGGGAAGACAAAGCGTACCGCGCGCGTTGAAGCCGCCGAAAGCTGCGGTACAATCGGCTCGAAATCGTGACCATCCGCGCCCAGCCCGTGCAGCCAGACAACTGCGTGCCGAGGGTTGCGGCCGGTGTCAACAACCACCTGTTCCATCATTGATTTTCCGGAGTTTATGGTGCGCCCAAGTTTAACCGCCCTGGCATTCATTCTGTTGGTTTCAGCGGCGCCTGTACTGAGCGGCTGCGGGCAAAAAGGGGCATTGTATCTGCCACAGCCTGAAGCTGCCCCGGCCGATGCCGAGGAAGACCATGACAGTGAAAGTGACGATAGCGGGCAAAGCGCTGACACGATACAAAACGCGCGCACTGTAATGGTTTCAGGAGCACAGCACGGGACTGTGGTAAATTTGAACCTACACGCATTGGCACCCGACCTTGACGGCACCGCGAGGGGATTTGCAACATGAGCAACCGGAACACGCTGACTGAACAGGACGTCGTGCGGTGGCTGCAGCACCAGCCCGACTTTTTTGTCCGACATCCCAAACTTCTTGACCTGATGACGCTGCCACACAACACCGGGGCCCATTCGCTCATAGAAATTCAGGTGGCGCGGTTGCGCAAGGAAAACTCCGAGCTCAAATCCCGGCTCAAGACTTTTGCCGGAATCGCCGGCGAAAATGAGCGGCTGATGCACCGGCTGCACCAGCTTACGCTGGACGTCATGAGCAGCCGCTGCGCAGAAGATTTCTTCGCGCAACTCTTTGCAAGGCTCCAGCGCGACTTTGACGTTACAGCAGTCAGGCTTCACTTGCTGTCCGGTTCCGACGACCCGGGAAAGGTTTCGGAAATTTCCGTTCATCCGTCCGCCCTGCCCGACTGGATGGGAAATTTGCTTGAGCGTCAAAAAATCGAGTTTGGCCGCCTCACCCGGGCCAAGCTGGAGCTTCTGTTTCCCGAGCGCCACAAGGATATTTCATCGGTTGCCCTGGTTCCTGTCGGACAGCACGGCCTGCTGGCCCTGGGATCGGATTCCACCGATCGTTTCCAGCCGCATATGGGCACCCTGTTTTTGGAGCTTTTGGGCAAAAGCGTGGAATTCCGCCTGGCGCAGCTCAAGGACAATTCGGCCCGCAAGCACGCCTGAAATGAAACTGCCCGCCGCCATCAGTGCTTTTCTTGAACATGCACAAAACGAGGCCGGATTGAGTCCGGCAACGCTGTCGGCCTACAGTCGCGACCTGGAACAGCTCAAGCGCTGGTGCCGGGACAGCGGGATCGATCAGGTCGGCCAGCTGCAGCCTTCGGATGTGCGCAGCTTCGCTGCCAGCGAGCACCGCCGCGGGCTGAGCCCCACAAGCATTCAGCGCCGGCTGTCCGGCCTGCGTCGTTTCTTTCGCTACCTGCGCCGCGAAAAGATTCTCCACCATGATCCCGCCGAAGGCGTGCGTGCACCCAGGGCCAGGCGCAGGCTGCCGAACGCCCTTGATGTCGACCAGGTGGCGGCTCTGCTTGATAT
>DATGTG010000112.1:0-3888 GCA_035301965.1 Wenzhouxiangella sp.
CTGTCGGTCACGGGCATCGCCGGCCCGGACGGCGGCACGCCGGACAAGCCGGTGGGCACGGTGTGCTTTGGCTGGGCGCTTCCGGATGGCGTGGTTGAAACCGAAACTCACCTTTTGGCCGGCGGGCGTGACGATGTCCGGCGCGCCAGCGTTGCCGTTGCCCTGACCGGCCTGCTGCAGCGCCTCAAGACTTAAAAGGAGCCTTGACGGGCTGCCGTGTCGGATCGGGCACCGAAAAGTGCAAGCCGGCGTTTTTTTCTGGCCTTTTGGCCGGATGAAGAGCTGCGCGCGCAGATTGTCCGCCGCCGGCAGCTTGTTGGTGCGCGTGGCTGGCGCCAGGTGCCGGATCACAACCTGCACCTGACGCTGGTTTTTCTGGGCAGTCAGCCGGCCGAACGGCTGGCGAAGATTGTCGCGGCCGTGGACGGTGTCCTCTGCCCGGTGGGCGAGATCGGGCTTGATCGCTTCGGGTGGTTTCCCGGCGCGCAGGTGCTGTGGCTGGGCGGTGATGCCGGCCAGCAGTTGTTGGCTTTGCATGCCCGCGTGTGTCAGGCGCTGGTCGGCGCCGGGCTGACGCCCGATAGCCGGCCCTTTCGGCCCCACGTCACGCTGTACCGGCGCGTGTCCGACCGGCCGGATTTGCCGCAGCCCGAGCCCCTGTTCTGGCGGCCCCGGAAGCTGGTTCTGGTGCAGTCTGTTTCCGGGCAGCCCTACAGGGTGATTGAATCCTGGCCGCTGCGGGACTGATGGGCAGCAGCGCTTATTCTTCTATTACGCGCAGAGCGGGGTTGCGCATTTTCAGCCAGCCGCCGCTGGCCATGATCAGGGCCGCTTCCACGCGCTGAATGTCTTCGGGCAGGTAGAACTCGAGCACGTGAAGCTGCCAGTCGGGAATGTCTGCGACAACGGGAATGCCGAGCGTGTGCTCTTCGGTGTAGCGTACACCCTGGGCGCGTGCACGTAGGTCTTCGGGCGGTTTGCCAACCAGCTGCACATGCAGCCCGGACTCGCCTGAAAAGTGAGGGTATTCACTGTTGTCCAGATGGCCCTTGAGTTCGGCGGCAAAAGCGACCCACTGACCGCCGGCTGCCTCGAGCTGTTCGCCGCTAATGCTTTGCTGCAAGCGCGCCCAGGGTTCGGGCCCGACTCTTTCAATGCGAACGGCATCGTCTTTGAATTCCAGCGTGTATGAGCCCGGATTGGCGTGGTTGATCAGCACCCACGAGCGCGTCCTGTTGCCCTCGCCATCGACAAAATCGGGCTGCAGAAGATTGGGCGGCTGCTGCGGTGCACTTTGAGAGGAACAGGAGATGACCGCGCCAAGGAAGAGCGCCGGAAGCAGGCAGCGAAGAATGATGAGCAACAGAGTGTTCCCTGCAGTTTGAAAAGCTGAATCCTAGCGCATTGATCGCCGCGCTGCACCCTGTTTCAAGGCATTCTCAGCTTATGAGAAGGGCCTGCCTATACTTGACGGGTAAGACGGCAGCTGGATAGACGGTAGGAAAAGCGTTCTTGACTGGCTGCCGGCCATAAGTGGCCCGGTCGTTGTGGGATAATCACCGGCTACGGCTATTGCGGCAGCAACCCAAGGAATCAATCAGGAGGAAGTTTAACGTGGATGACAATCGCAAGCGGGCACTGGCTGCGGCGCTGGGCCAGATAGAAAAACAGTACGGCAAGGGCGCAATCATGCGCATGGGTGATGACGCCAACCGCCACGATGTGCCGGTGGTGTCCACCGGGTCGCTGGCGCTTGACGTTGCGCTGGGCATAGGCGGCCTGCCGCGCGGCCGGGTTGTGGAGGTGTACGGACCGGAGTCGTCGGGCAAGACAACGCTGGCGCTGCACGCGGTGGCCGAGGCGCAAAAGGCCGGCGGCACGGCAGCATTTGTCGATGCCGAGCATGCGCTCGACCCCACCTATGCCGA
The DNA here is from genome assembly GCA_035301965.1 of Wenzhouxiangella sp. GTDB lineage: Bacteria > Pseudomonadota > Gammaproteobacteria > Xanthomonadales > Wenzhouxiangellaceae > Wenzhouxiangella. Next base: position 1,929 of record DATGTG010000112.1, read on the forward strand.
AAAGCTGGGGGTCAACGTGGATGATCTGCTGGTTTCCCAGCCGGATACCGGCGAGCAGGCCCTGGAAATTACCGACATGCTGGTGCGCTCCGGCGCGGTGGATATTGTCGTTGTCGACTCGGTGGCCGCGCTCACGCCCAAAGCCGAAATCGAGGGCGAGATGGGTGACTCCCACGTGGGGCTGCAGGCGCGTCTGATGAGCCAGGCCCTGCGCAAGCTGACGGCTAACATCAAGCGCACCAACTGCATGGTCATTTTCATCAACCAGATCCGCATGAAGATCGGCGTCATGTTCGGTTCGCCCGAAACCACCACCGGCGGCAACGCGCTCAAGTTCTATTCCTCGGTGCGCCTGGACATTCGCCGCATTGGCGCCATCAAGCGCGGCGATGAAGTGGTGGGCAATGAAACCCGCGTCAAGGTGGTCAAGAACAAGATGGCACCACCGTTTCGTCAGGCGCTGTTCCAGATTCTGTACGGCGAGGGTATTTCGCGCGAAGGTGAGCTGATTGAAATGGGCGTGGAACACGGCCTGATGAAAAAGGCCGGCGCTTGGTACAGCTATGGTGAAGAGCGCATTGGACAGGGCCGGGAAAACGTGCGCCAGCATCTCAAGGACCATCCGGAAATGGCCGCTGAGATTGAACATCAGCTGCGCGCCAAGCTGCTGCCCGATACCATTGCCGGGGCTGAAAAGGAAGATGCCCCGGTCGAATAACCGGCAGGTGCGTTTGTGACCTGTCAGGACAGCAATGAAGCCGCAGCGCTGCGTGAAGCGGCCACGCGGCTTTTGGCCCGGCGCGAGCATTCGCGCCGGGAGCTGGCCCGCAAGCTGGTGCAGCGCGGCTGGAGCGAGGCGCAGGCAGAGGCGGAGATTGATGCCCTGGCCGCACTTGACCTGCAGTCGGACGAGCGCTTTGCCCAGGGCTTTGCCCGCCAGCGCATTGAAAAATCCTATGGCCCGCGCCGCATTCAGGCCGAGCTTGCCCAGCGTGGTATTGACGAGAGCCTGGCGCGGCGCGCCATGGCTGAGCACTCGCCCGACTGGCCGGGCATTGTTGCTGCCTGGTACGAGCGGCGCTGGGGAGACAGCCCACCGGCAGATCTCAGGGAAAAGTCACGTCGCCAGCAGGCTCTGCTGCGGCGCGGGTTCACTCACGAGCATTTTCGCGAATTGTTTGACTGAAAGTTGTTTGACTGAAAGCCGGGCCGCTTTTTTGACAGGCGCGATGCCGATGTGTTGATCCTGCCCCTGTGCGCGAGTGAAATCCCGACGGCACTGTCCGTTGTTTGGCCGGCGCGTGTAGAATTGGCGGATAAGAAGCCCGCACCTGAGCGCGGGCACCGGCCCAATCCGCCCAATACCTGAATTGCATGAAAACAACCGCCCAAATCCGTCAGGCGTTTCTGGACTTTTTCGAGCAGCGCGATCACCGCATTGTGCCGTCCAGTTCGCTGGTTCCCGCCAATGACCCCACCCTGCTGTTTACCAACGCCGGCATGGTGCAGTTCAAGGATGTGTTCCTGGGCTCTGAAAAGCGGGCGTACTCGCGCGCCGTCACCGCGCAGCGCTGCGTGCGCGCTGGCGGCAAGCACAATGATTTGGAAAACGTCGGCTATACGGCGCGCCACCACACTTTTTTCGAAATGCTGGGCAACTTCAGCTTTGGGGATTATTTCAAGCGCGAGGCGATCGGCTATGCCTGGGCCTTTCTGACAGAGGTTTGCGCGCTTGCGCCTGAAAAGCTGTGGGTGACCGTATACGAAGACGATGACGAGGCGGCGGCCATATGGCTGGATGAGATTGGCGTCTCGCCCGAGCGTTTTTCGCGCATAGGCGCCGAGGACAATTTCTGGACCATGGGCGACACCGGGCCGTGCGGCCCGTGCAGCGAAATCTTTTATGACCACGGTCCCGACGTGCCAGGCGGGCCGCCCGGAACGTCCGACCAGGACGGTG
>DATGTG010000113.1:0-6592 GCA_035301965.1 Wenzhouxiangella sp.
ATGGAAGGCGGCAAGGCCCGCGTTGTTGAAAACGCCGAGGGCGATCGCACAACCCCGTCGGTTGTCGCCTTTACCAAGGACGACGAGGTGCTTGTCGGTCAGCCGGCCAAGCGCCAGGCGGTGACCAACCCCGACCGCACCCTGTATGCGGTCAAGCGCCTCATCGGGCGCAAGTTCAGCGAAGACGTTGTACAAAAGGACATCAAGCTGGTGCCCTACAAGATCGTTGAGGCCGACAATGGCGATGCCTGGGTGCAGGTGGGCGACAGGAAGATGGCGCCCCCCGAAATTTCGGCCCGTACGCTGATGAAAATGAAGCAGACGGCCGAAGACTATCTGGGCGAGGAAGTCACCGAGGCGGTGATTACCGTGCCGGCCTATTTCAACGACTCCCAGCGCCAGGCCACCAAGGATGCCGGGCAGATTGCGGGCCTCAACGTGCGCCGCATCATCAACGAGCCCACGGCCGCGTCGCTGGCCTATGGCCTGGACAAGGAAGGCAGCAAGGAAGACCGCACGGTGGCCGTTTATGACCTGGGTGGCGGCACTTTCGATATTTCCATTATCGAAATTGCCGATGTCGACGGCGAGAAGCAGTTTGAAGTACTGGCCACCAACGGCGACACCTTTTTGGGCGGCGAGGACTTTGACCTGCGTCTGATCGACTATCTTGCCGGCGAATTCAAGAAGGAGCAGGGCATTGACCTGCACAACGATCCGCTGGCGCTGCAGCGCCTGCGCGAGGCGGCCGAGCGCGCCAAGATCGAGCTGTCCTCAACCCAGCAGACTGAAGTCAATCTGCCGTACATTACGGCCGATCAGTCGGGCCCCAAGCACCTGAACATCCGCCTGACCCGCTCGAAGCTCGAATCGCTGGTCGAGGAGCTGGTGGCGCGCTCCATCGAGCCGTGCCGCACGGCGCTCAACGATGCCGGCCTGAAGGTGGGCGATGTTGATGAGGTGATTCTGGTGGGCGGGCAGACTCGCATGCCGGCCGTGCAGAAGGCCGTGGCCGATTTCTTTGGCCAGGACCCGCGCAGAGACGTCAACCCCGATGAGGCGGTGGCCGTGGGTGCCGCTGTTCAGGGCGGCGTGCTGGCCGGCGACGTCAAGGACGTGCTGCTGCTGGACGTCACCCCGCTGTCGCTGGGCATTGAAACCCTGGGCGGCGTGTTCACCAAGCTCATCGAAAAGAACACCACCATTCCGACCCGCGCCTCGCAGGTGTTTTCCACGGCCGAAGACAACCAGTCGGCGGTCACCGTGCATGTCCTGCAGGGTGAGCGTGAACAAGCGGCTGCCAACAAGTCGCTGGCGCGCTTCGACCTGACCGGCATTCCGGCCGCACCACGCGGCATGCCGCAAATCGAGGTCACCTTTGACATCGACGCCAACGGTATTCTCAACGTGTCAGCCAAGGATCAGGCCACCGGCCGTGAACAGAAGGTTGAGGTCAAGGCCGGTTCCGGACTGTCGGACGAGGAAATCGAGAAGATGGTTCAGGATGCCGAGGCGCATCGCGAGGAAGATGAGAAGTTCCAGGAACTGGTTGGTGCACGCAACAGCGCCGACGGCATTGCCCACTCAACCCGCGCCAGCCTCAAGGAGCATGGCGACAACCTTGATGCCGGCATCAGGCAGAAGATCGAGGATGCCCTGAACAAGGTCGATGAAGCCGTCAAAGGTGATGACAAGGACGCTATTGACAGCGCCGTCAATGAGCTTCAGCAGGCTGGTGCCGAGCTGTACAAGGCAGCGGCCGAGCAGGCCCAGGCGGCCGAGTCCGGCGCTGAAGGCGATGAATCCGGCGCCACGCCTGGCCAGGACGAGGAAGTTGTCGATGCCGAGTTCACTGAAGTCGACGACGACAAGTGAGCTGATCGCACGGCAATCCGAACAGGTCCCGGGGCGGTATTTGCCGCTCCGGGATTTTCCGTTAAGCGTGTTATCTGAAGTCCAACAGCCCTTTGCCCATGCCTGCTGACTATTACGAAATTTTGGGTGTCTCGCGCAACGCCAGCCGCGATGAAATTCGCACGGCGTTCAGGCGCAAGGCCCGCAAGTACCATCCCGACCGCAACCCGGACAATCCGGAGGCCGAAGAAAAGTTCAAGGAGGTTCGCGAAGCTCACGATGTGCTGCGCAATGAAGAAAAGCGGGCGGCCTATGACCGTTTCGGCCACGCTGGCGTCAACAGTGGTGCGGCCGGTGGTGCGCAGGGCTTTGGCGACATCAACGATATTTTTGGGGACATCTTTGGAGACATTTTTGGCGGTGGCCGCCGGCGCCAGAGCCGCTCACGCCGTGGGCAGGACCTGCGCTACGAGCTCGAGCTCGACCTTGAAGAGGCCGTGGCCGGCGTGGACAAGGAAATTCGCCTGCCCACCCTGGGCCAGTGCCAGACCTGCAGCGGCAGCGGCTCAAAAGATGGTCGCCTGAGCGTCTGTTCCACCTGTGGCGGACAGGGCCAGGTGCGCATGCAGCAGGGCTTCTTTTCCGTGCAGCAGACCTGCCCGGCCTGCAGCGGCACCGGCCAGACCATCAAGGATCCGTGCAGCGACTGCAGCGGCAGTGGCCAGGTGCATGAAACCAGAACCATAGAAGTCCGCATACCGGCGGGCGTTGACAGCGGCGATCGCATTCGGCTGTCGGGGCAGGGCGCTGCCGGCGCCCAGGGCGGCGGTGCCGGCGATTTGTACGTGGATGTGCAGGTGCGGCCCCATCCCCTGTTCCGGCGCGATGGCGATGACCTGCTGTCGGAGGTGCCTATCACCATTTCCACTGCAGCGCTGGGCGGCCAGCTCAAGGTGCCCACCCTGGACGGGTCGGTCATGCTCAAGATTCCGGCCGGCACCCAGTCGGGCAAGGTGTTTCGCCTGCGCGGCAAGGGCGTGCAGTCGGTTCGCTCACGCTCGACAGGCGACCTGCTGTGCCGGGTCGCGGTAGAAACACCGGTCAGGCTCAGCCGCGAGCAAAAAAACCTGTTGCAGCAGCTGCAGAACAGCCTGGACGACAAGCCTGACCACAGCCCCCAGTCTTCGGGCTGGACCGAAAAGGTCAAGAGTTTCTTCGACCGCATGGGGTTCTAGCCCCTGACGGCGTCCCAAGCCCGACCAACCCCTGATGGAGTCAGCCGCATGAGCAAAAACACTACCTCGATACTGGTCAGTGGTGCCACGGGTACAATCGGGCGCCTGGTTGCCGAGGCCATCCGGCACGATGAACGCTTTGTGCTGGCCGGCGAAGCCGGACGCGACTGTTTTTTCTATCCGGCTGCCGCCGCCGATGTCATCATCGATTTTTCACACGCCGACCTGCTCGACAAAACGCTCGAACATGCGCTGGCGCATGAAATCCCCCTGGTCACCGGCACCACGGCACTGGATGACGGGCTGCTGCAGCGCATCTATCAGGCCGCAGAAAAGATCCCCGTGTGCGTGGCCGCCAATTTCAGCCTGGGCGTCAACGTGCTGGCCCACCTGGCTGAACAGGCCGCGCAGGCGCTGGGCCCGGAGTTTGACATAGAGATTGTCGAATCCCACCACCGCCGCAAGCTGGATGCGCCGTCGGGCACAGCCCTGTGGCTGGGTGAGGCGGTGGCCCGGGCGCGCAGCCAGAATTTAAGGCAGGCGGCTGTTTATGATCGCCACCGGCGCCACGAGCCGCGGCCGGCCGGTGAGATCGGTTTTAGCACCCTACGGGGAGGTGATGTGGTTGGTGACCACACGGTTCACTTCCTGGCCGATGGCGAGCGCCTGGAGTTGACGCACAGGGCCGGCAACCGGCGCCTGTATGCGCTTGGAGCTTTGCGGGCCGCCCTGGAAATAAGACATCGCGGGCCCGGTCTGGTAGAATTCGCCGAACTGCTGTTTGGCAGCAGTGACCAGACAAAAAAATAGTTTGACAATCTGGGGGATCTGGTCTAGAATTTCGCGCTTGTTGTGGGGCCATAGCTCAGCTGGGAGAGCGCTACAATGGCATTGTAGAGGTCGGCGGTTCGATCCCGCCTGGCTCCACCAAATAAAGGTTTCTGAAAACGTCGCAGTTGTTTAAACGTGTTTTCAGTCCCCATCGTCTAGAGGCCTAGGACACCGCCCTTTCACGGCGGCGACCGGGGTTCGAATCCCCGTGGGGACGCCAATGCAAAAGGCCCGCAGCATTAATTGCTGCGGGCCTTTTCTTTTGAAACAGGCCGTGTGTTTTGCCTGTTTGTACGGCAATTATACGGCTATTCGTGTCTCAGGGCATCAATGGGGTTGAGGCGGGCCGCCTTGCGGGCCGGCAGGATGCCGAAGATGACGCCAATGCAAATGGCAAACCCGAAACCCAGAAGCAGCACGCCCATGGATATTACAAACGGCATGCCAAACTGGCTGGTCATCAGCCAGGTGCCGCCCAGCCCCAGCGCCACGCCAAGCACACCGCCAAACGTAGCCAGCACGATGGATTCCACCAAAAACTGGGTCAACACATCGCGGCTGCGCGCGCCTATGGCCAGACGGATGCCGATTTCGCGCGTGCGTTCGGTCACCGACACCAGCATGATGTTCATGATGCCGATGCCGCCAACCAGCAGGCTGACGGCCGCAATGCCGCCCAGCAGCAGGCTCATGGTGGCTGTGGTTTCAGCCAGCGCATCAAGGATATCCTGGGTGTCGCGCACACGGAAATCATCGTCCATGGGCGTCTTGATTCTGCGCCGCTGGCGCAGCAGCGACTCAATATCGCTTTTGACCCGGCCGCTGGTGCCGTCCTGAAGCGCTGAAACATAGATGGTGCGAACGTCCAGGTTGCCTGCCAGCCGTCGCTGAACGCTTTTTATGGGCATCAGAATGATGTGATCCGGATCCTGACCGCCCGACAGTCCTTTCTTTTCAAGCACGCCAATGACGCGACAGGCGGTGCGGTCAACGCGCAAGAGAGATCCTAGCGGCTCCTGGTGCTCATACATTTCATCGACCACGGTCTGGCCGACAATGCATACGGCAGCACCGGCCAGCAGTTCGTTTTCCTCAAACTCACGACCGCGCACCACCGGATGATTGCGCACGCTGAAATACTCGTTGGTGGTGCCTTCAATGTTTATTTCATCGTTGATGCTGCCGTGAATGACGGTCGCCGTCTGTGACGCCGTGGGCGCAATGATGACTCCTGGAATCTCGCGCCGCATGGCCTCCACATCATTCATGTCAAAAGCCGGGGCAGGGCGGCGCACGCCGCCGGCGCCGCGAACGGAAAAGCTTGGCGAAACAAACAGCAGGTTGGAGCCGATGCTCGAGATCTGATCGGTGACCGAGCGCGTTGCCGACTGGGCCAGATGCACCATGGCAATGACGCTGCCCACGCCGATAATGACCCCCAGCATGGTCAGGAACGAGCGCATCTTGTTGCGGGCGATGGCCTGTGAAGCCATCAGCAGGGTGTCCAGGGGATTCATTTCAGAACCTCGGCGGGCGGCCCGTCGGCTTCAATCTTTCCGTCCACAAAATAAAGCACCCGGTCGGCCCAGGCAGCAATTTCAGGTTCGTGGGTCACCATTACTATGGTGATGTTGCGCTGTGAACGCAGGCTGACGAACTGGTTCATGATTTCTTCGGCGGTTTGGGTATCAAGGTTGCCGGTGGGCTCGTCGGCCAGCAGCACCGGAGGGCTGGTGACCAGGGCGCGGGCAATGGCCACGCGCTGCTGCTGACCGCCCGACAGCTGGTTGGGCGTGGCGTTTTCACGGTGCTCCAGACCCACGATCCTGAGCGCTGCGCGAGCCATTTCGCGCCGCTGGCGCCGGGTCATGCCCTCATAAACCAGCGGCAGCTCCACGTTGGCCACCGCGCTGGTTCTGGGCAGCAGGTTGTAGCTCTGAAACACAAACCCCATGAACTTGAGTCGCAGCAGCGCCAGCTCGTCACGATTGAGCGTAGCCACATTGATGCCGTGAAACCAGTATTCACCGGCGGTCAGAACATCCAGGCAGCCCAGCAGGTTGAGGCTGCTTGATTTTCCGGACCCGCTGGGGCCCATGACGGCAACAAACTCGCCGGAGCGAATGGTCAGGTTGACGCCATCCAGGGCGCGGACTTCCGTTGGGCCCTTGCCGTAGATCTTGTAGACATCGCGCATCCGGATGATGGCTGGTGCCCGCTGCGCCTGCAGCTCGGGCGAATCAATCGAAGAGGGCGCCCGGATACTCACCCCTTGCCTCCGCTGAAGCCCACAACGACCTTGTCGCCTTCTTTCAGCTCATCGCTGGTGATTTCGGTAAACCGGCCGTCGGTATGACCGGTGCTCACGTGCACCTGTACAGGTTTTGAGTCTTCACTGTCCGAGTCGTTTTTCAGCACCCACACCGCATTGTCATCCTTGGAGGAGCTTCGCGAGCGCGGTGGACCCATCGTGAACATGACGGGCCCGCCGCCACCGGCGGGTTTGTCGCCCGGCGGCTGAAAACGGAACGCCACGCTTGGCACGCGCAGAACATCCTCGTGGGTGCCGGTGGTGATGGTGGCGGTGGCGGTCATGCCCGGCAAAAGTTCTTCGTCGGGATTGTCCACGTCCAGAACGGTGGTGTAGGTCACCACATTGCTTTCAGTGTCCG
>DATGTG010000114.1:0-2809 GCA_035301965.1 Wenzhouxiangella sp.
AACCACCCGAATCCGATGATGAAGCCGAGGTTTTGGTCACCGTCATGGGCTGGCCGGCAGCCGGCTGACCGGCAATCTCCTCGTCATCGGCCGGCTCATCCGCATCGGAATCGGCCTGCGCCGGCTGATCACCACTGCTGATGTCAAACTCGTCTTCGAGTTCGCGCATATAGTCGGCCACCAGGTCGTCCGACCCGGCGACGTCAGGCTCAACCGCCTCTTCTTCAAGCGCGCGCGCTTCGCGCATTTCACGCAGCCGGGCCTGCAGTTCAGCCAGAGATTCCTCCGCCACGGCCAGACCGGCCATGTCGCGCTGGTCAAGCGCGGTGCGAATTTCAGAGGCGTGATCGTCAAATGCCTCGCCATCAAGGCCCTCGGCTGCGGCCTCCTCTTTCAGTTCGGCCAGAGAGTCGGCCACCCGGTCCAGCTCATCCTCGGCCACTGCGGTGCCTTCGGAAAAACCGTCTTCATCGGGCGGCACCACATCAAGCCGGTAGTCTTCCCCTGCGGCTTGTGCAGCGTCACTTTCTCCGGCAGATGCGTCGGCTTCTTCAGGCTCCGGCTTGGGCTCAGGGGCCGAAACCGGATCCGGGGTATCCGGCAAGGCGGCCTCGGACACCACCGGAACCTCGCCGCTGGCTGCCGGCTGCCAGCGGCTCATGTGCTCGCTGACCTGGCGGCGGGCACTGGCGCGCCCGATGGATTCGATATCGTCAACATCCGGCATTTCGAGCTGGGCCGAGCTGCGCAGGTTGTTGATGTTGCCGTCGATGAAAGCATCGGGATTGAGATTGAAAATGGCCAGCATGACCTGATCCATGCTCATGCTGCTGCTGGGACGCCAGTCATAGGCAATGCTCCACAGCGTGTCGCCGCTGGCCACGGCAACAAAGTCATCGCTGATGCCCGCCAGCCGCCCGTTTGCATCGTCGGGCGCGCTGCTTCCAGCTTCGGTTTCCTGCGCTCTTGCAGGCCGGCTGGCAGCTTCGCGTGACGGAATCGGATCCGCTACGGGCCTGGCGGCATCCGGCCGGCTGCTTTTGGCCCCTGTCTCAACAACCGGGGGCGCTGAAGGCGTGGTGGGCGGGTCCAGGAACAGGGTGTATTCACGCAGCACCCGCCCGCTGGACCAGCGCGCATCCAAAAGCAGGCGAACAATGGGGTCATTGGCGGAATGGCGGGATCGAACGCGAACCTGCGGCGGAGTGGCCCTGCGGTCAACTTCGACTTCCAGCCCCAATCCCAGCGCCTCGCTGGGAATGCCCAAGCGCTCGAAATCCGCCAGCGAAGCGGGCACAACCCGGACCGATTCGGCCTCGTCTCTGTCAACATCAAGCAGACCCACCGTGACATCCAGCGGCTGGCCCAGCCAGGACTCGACCCGCGCCTCACCGAGGCCAAGGGCCTGCAGCCCGCCGGCCGGATAAAGAATCAGCCCCAGCAGAAAGGCCGGAACAGACAGTCTGAACATATGCTTGGCCATGTGAGCCACTTCCCTCTATTGCTTGGCAAACCTGCGTCAATTCAGGCAAGTATACCAATGTGTTCAGATGATGCAAAAACCCGCCCGCAGGCGGGTTGCGCATGATCAGGCTGACCGCGCCAGCCGGTCCCTTTCGATCAGGTATTCAGCAATCTGGATGGCGTTGAGTGCCGCACCCTTGCGCACGTTGTCGGCCACCACCCAGAAATTCAGGCCGTGCGGGTGGCTCAGGTCGCGCCGGATGCGGCTGACATACACATCGTCGCGCCCGCTGGCGTGGGTCAGCGGCGTGGCAATTTCGGTGTCTTCAATCACCCGGATTCCCGACGTTGCGGCCAGCAGCTCCCGGGCGCGCTCGACTTCCAGCGCTTCGGCGGTTTCAAGATGCACCGCCTCGCCATGGCCATAGAAAACGGGTACGCGCACGGCCGTGGCGTTGACGGCCAGCTGGTCACTGCCAAGGATGCGGCGCGTCTCGTTGTGCATTTTCATCTCTTCGCCGGTGTAGCCGTTGTCGCCCAAGGTGTCGATCATGGGGATGACGTTGAAGGCAATGGGCGCATTGAGCACCCTAGCCTCGGCTTCCTTGAAGTTGAAGCGATCACGGCTTTGCTGGGCCAGCTCTTCGAGCGCCCTGGCGCCGGCCCCCGACACGGACTGGTAGGTGGCCACGTTGATGCGCGTGACGGTGGCCGCCCGATGCAGGGGCGACACCGCCAGCACCAGCTGGATGGTGGAGCAGTTGGGGTTGGCAATGATGGCGCCCCGGCCCGTGCCATCGAGAATGCTGCCGTTGACCTCGGGCACCACCAGGGGAATGTCCGGATCAAGGCGAAAATGCGAACTGTTGTCGATGACCGTGCAGCCGGCTTTGGCGGCGCGCGGTGCATATTTGGCCGAAATGCTGCCGCCGGCCGAAAACAGCGCGAAGTCCCAGCCCTTGAAGTCAAACTTGTCCAGGTCCTCAACGACCACGCTTTTGCCGGCAAACTCTATGGCCTGCCCGGCCGACCGGCTTGATGCCAGCAGCGCCACCTGGCTGACCGGAAACTTTCTCTCGGCCAGCAGCTCGCGCATGATTTCTCCGACCGCGCCGGTGGCCCCGACGACGGCAACCTTGTAACCCTGTTCCTGTTTGCTCATATCTGGTTTTGCTTTAACTCGCCAATTCAAATGTTTGAAAGAGAATGTCATTCTCACATGACCGGATGCCCGTTTGTTCAAAACCGGTCAAATTGATCACCGGGCCGGCCAGCGGGGCGCATTACGCAATGCGCGGGCTTTGTTCCGGCACATCGGCGCACTGGGCCCGGTCAAGCAGGTAGT
>DATGTG010000115.1:0-10033 GCA_035301965.1 Wenzhouxiangella sp.
GCAGGGAGTAGCATTTAAAACGCTTGTTTCAATCGAGCGTTTAAATTGTCTGTAAACACCCGCGACAAGATCCTCAACGCCGCTGAAAGCCTGTTTGCTCAACAGGGCTTTCACCCGACCACGCTGCGCCAGATCACGCGCAGCGCCGGGGTGAATCTGGCCGCCGTCAACTATCATTTCGGCGCCAAACAGGCCCTGATACATGCGGTCTTCCGCCGCCGGCTCGATGCGCTCAACGCCGCGCGGCTGGAGCAGCTGGGCAGCATTGAGCGCGAACACGACAACCCGTCCCTTGAAGCTGTTCTGAATGCTTTTGTCGAGCCCGCGCTGGCCTTCAGCCAGGGCGGCGATGCCGAAGCCCAACGTTTCATGCAGCTTCTGCTGCGCGCCTTTGCCGACCGCGATGTGGTGCTGCGCCAGGCGCTGAGCCATGATTACGCCCACATCATGCAGCGCTTTGCGCGCGCCATTGCCAGCGCGCTGCCCGCAGCCGATCCTGAGCGGCTGCGCCACCAGCTCGACTTTATCGTTGGCGCACTTACGCTGACCATGGCCGAGTCCGCGCTCAATGAAACGCGCGTTATTGCCGCCGAACTTGTCCAGTTTGCTGCTGCCGGCCTGCGCGGCTGCGGCACCAATCAATCGTCCACCCGGACTCACAACACCAAGGAGGCCACCGCATGACCTGGTTCCTGATTCTTCTTCTGGTTGGCGGCCTGCTGGCGCTGGCCTGGTTTCGTCTGTCCGCCGGCCTGTCTGCCGGCCTGGCCGGCGTCGCTGCCATCGTCGTCATATGGGGCGGTGCCGCTTGGCCGGTCATCACCCTGTATGTTCTCGCGGCCGTTTTGCTGACTGCTGCGGCATTCAGGCCGCTGCGCCGGGTGCTGGTGTCCAATCGGCTGCTGGGCTGGTTCAAGTCGGTGCTGCCGCCCATTTCCGTCACCGAACGCGAGGCGCTGGACGCCGGCACCGTCTGGTGGGACGCCGAGCTGCTGTCGGGCAAGCCCGACTGGGCGCGGCTGTTCGAGGTCAAAAAGCCTGCCTTGTCTGAACGTGAACAGACATTTCTGGACGGCCCGGTTGAACACCTGTGTGAAATGCTCGACGAGTGGCAGATCAACAACGAGCTCATGGATCTTCCCGAGGAAGCCTGGGACTTCATCCGCAAGGAACGCTTTCTGAGCATGATCATCCCGAAAAAATACGGCGGCCTGGAGTTTTCCGCCCAGGGCAACGCTGCGGTGGTCACCAAACTGGCCAGCCGCAGCCTGTCCGCCGCCGTGTCGGTCATGGTGCCCAACTCGCTCGGCCCCGGCGAGCTGCTGACCTACTTTGGCACCGAAGAACAGAAAAACCACTACCTGCCGCGCCTGGCCAGCGGTGAGGACATCCCCTGCTTTGCGCTGACAGCCCCCCTGGCCGGCTCCGATGCCGCCTCCATGCCCGACGAGGGCATTGTTTGCATGGGCATGCACGAAGGCCGCGAGGTGCTGGGCATGCGCGTCAGCTGGGACAAGCGCTACATCACCCTGGCGCCGGCCGCCACGGTGCTGGGCCTGGCTTTCAAGGCGCGCGACCCCGACGGCCTGCTGGGCAAGAAGAAAAGCCTTGGCATTACCTGTGCGCTGATTCCAACGGCCACCCCCGGCGTGGAAACCGGCAACCGCCACCGCCCCGGCGGCAGCATTTTTCTCAACGGTCCCACCCGCGGCAAGGACGTGTTCATTCCCATGGACTGGATCATCGGCGGACAGGCCCGCATCGGCCAGGGCTGGCGCATGCTGATGCACTGCCTGGCGGCCGGGCGCGCCATCTCGCTGCCCTCGCAGAGCGTGGCCAACGGCAAGCTGGCCTGCATGACCGCCGGCGCCTATGCTCGTATCCGCTACCAGTTCAGGCAGCCCATCGGCAATTTTGAAGGCGTCAAGGAGCCGCTGGCGCGTATTGCCGGGCGCACCTATCGCATGGAAGCGGCGCACAAGCTGGCGCTGAGCGTGCTTGATCGGGGTGAAAAGCCGGTGGTGATTTCAGCCATTCTCAAGGCCTGGCTGACCGAGGGCAACCGCCAGGTGCTCAACGACGCCATGGATATTCACGGCGGCAAGGCCGTGGTTGAAGGGCCCAACAACTACCTGGCCCTGCCGTGGCAATCCATTCCGGTGGCCATCACCGTGGAAGGCGCGAACATTCTGACCCGCTCCATGATCGTGTTTGGCCAGGGCGCCATCCGCGCCCATCCCTGGCTGCTCAAGGAAATGGAGGCGGCCACCGACGACGACGCTGAAGGTTTTGACCGCGCCCTGTTTGGCCATATCGGCTTTTTCATTTCAAACCTTGTCCGGGCGCCGCTGCTGGGCCTGTCCGGCGGGCTGCTCAGTCGCGCTCCGCGCGGTGGGGAAACAGCCGCCATGTACCGGCGCATCAATCGCCTGAGCGCCGCTTTCACCCTGCTGGCCGACACCTGCCTGCTGATTCTGGGCGGCAAGTTCAAGTTCAGGGAGATGCTGTCGGGCCGCCTGGCCGATGCGCTGGCCCACTTGTACCTTGCCTCGGCCAGCCTGCGGCGCTTCGAAGACGATGGCCGCCCCGAAGAGGATCTGCCGCTGCTGCGCTGGGCCGTGGCCGACAGTCTTCATCAGACCGAAGAAGCCCTGCTGGGCGTATTGCAAAACTTCCCCATACCCGCACTTGGCGGGCCGCTGCGCCTGCTGCTGTTCCCCTGGGGGCGGCGTCATCATGCCGCAGGAGACCGCACCATCAGCCAAATGGCGGCCCTGCTGCTGGACGACACCGCCAGCCGACAGCGCCTGATTGCGGGCGCCTACCACTCCACCGGCGATGATGGCACCGGCCTGCTGGCCCGCGCCTTCAGCGCCGTGCTGGCGGCCGCCCCGGCCGAGATGGCGGTGCGCAACGCGTTTAAAACCGTTCCCAGCCCGGCCAATGTCGAACAGGTCAGCCAAAAGGCCGTTGCAGCCGGTGTCATCACCGAACAGCAGGCCGCCGAGCTCATCAAGGCTCAGCAGCTGGTGGCCAGGGTCATCGCCGTTGACGAGTTCACCCCGCAGGAAATGGGCGGCAAACAAGCCCTGCGCCCGCCTGCAGCAAAAGCGGGCTGAACATTTTTTTCATGAGCCACTTCAACCACTCATCAGGAATCAGTCATGCCTGAACACAAACTTGGTATTCGCCGCGCTGCCGTCCTTGGCGCCGGCGTCATGGGCGCGCAAATCGCGGCGCACTTCACCGCCGCGGGCATCCCGGTTTATCTGTTCGATCTGCCCAGCGACAATGCCGATCGCAGCAAACTGGCCCGCCAGGGCATGCAGCGGCTGCTCAAACTCAAGCCCGCACCGCTGGTCGATGCCGGGCTGGCCGGGCTGATCACGCCCATGAATTTCGCCGATGACCTCAAGCAGCTGTGCCAGTGTGACCTTGTCATTGAAGCGGTGGCCGAGCGCATGGATATCAAGCGCGAACTGTACGACAACATCGCGCCCTATATTCACGACAACGCCCTGTTTGCCTCCAACACATCGGGCCTGTCCATTACCAAGCTGGCCAGCGAGCTGCCAGAGCCGCTGGCACAGCGTTTTTGCGGCGTGCACTTTTTCAACCCGCCGCGCTACATGCACCTGGTCGAGCTGATTCCCCACGCCGGCACCGACAAGAACATCGTTGATCAGCTTGAGGATTTCCTGACCCGCGATCTTGGCAAGGGCGTGGTTCACGCCCGCGACACGATCAACTTCATTGCCAACCGCATCGGCGTGTTCACCATCCTGTCCACCATTCACCACGCCCGGCGGCTGGAGCTGGGGCTGGACACCGTTGATGCCCTGACCGGACCGGCACTGGGCCGGCCCAAAAGCGCCACCTTCAGACTGGCTGACGTGGTTGGTCTGGACACCATGGCGAGCGTCATTGAAACCATGCGCGACCACCTGGACGACGATCCCTGGCACGCCTGGTTTAACGTTCCCGACTGGTTCGCCCGGCTGGTCGAAAACAACGCCCTGGGCCAAAAAACCGGCGCCGGCATCTTCCGCAAGGAAGGCAAGACCATCTGCGTCATTGATCCGCACAGCGGTGAATACCGCAACAGCGACTACAGCCTGCCCGAAGAGGTCAGGCAGGTTCTTGCCATCAGGGATCCGGCCGAGAAAATGGCGGCCCTGGCACGCGCCGAAAACAGGCACACCGAGTTTGTGTGGTCCATTCTTCGCGACCTGTTTCACTACTGCGCCTTTCATCTGGCCGACATCGCCGACAGCGCCCGTGAAATCGACCTGGCCATGCGCTTTGGCTACGGCTGGCAGGCAGGGCCGTTTGAAACCTGGCAGGCAGCCGGCTGGAAAGAAGTCGCCAAACTGATTGAAAAAGACATTGCCAGCGGCAAGACCGGCGTTGATGCCGCCCTGCCCGGCTGGGTGTCCACGATTGAATCGGCCCACAGCGAAAACGGCTCCTGGGCGGCCGACCGCAAAGAATATCTGGCGCGTCCGCAACTGCCGGTCTATCAGCGTCAATACCAGCCCGTTCGGCTGCTGGGTGAACAACGCGATACCGGCACCACCGTTCATGAAAATGATTCGGTGCGGCTGTGGACGCTGGACAAACGCGTGCTCATCGCCAGCATCAAAAGCAAAATGGCGGTGATTGATGATGGCGTTATCAAGGGCCTGCAAAAAGCCGTGGAGCTGGCCGAAAATGATCATGACGGCCTGATCATCTGGCAGCCCCGAGGGCCGTTTTCAGCCGGCGCCAACCTCAAGGCGGCGGCCGACGCCATCGAGCGGGGCGACATGGACAGCGTGCGCCGGCTGATTGCCGATTTTCAGGCCTTCAACCTGCGCCTGCGCTACAGCATGGTGCCCACGGTGGCCGCCATGCGCGGCCTGGCGCTGGGCGGCGGTCTGGAGCTGGCCATGCATGCCTCAGCACGAGTTGCCCACGTGGAAAGCTATATGGGCCTGGTTGAAGCCGGCGTCGGGCTGGTTCCGGCCGGCGGCGGTCTCGCCACGCTGGCCATGCAGATCGTTGATGACACCCTGGCCGGCGACAGCTACCCCCTGCTTGAAAAGCGCTACAAACAGGTTGCCATGGGCCAGGTGTCCGGGTCGGCGCCTGAGGCCCGCAGCATGGGCTATTTGCGCCCAGATGATCGCATTGTCATGCACGAACACGAGCTGCTGCACGCCGCTCATCACGAGATATTTGCCATGCAGGCCGCCGGCTATCACCCGCCGGTTTCCGGACAGTCATTCCCGGCCGCCGGCGATGTTGGCGTTGCCACGCTGCGGTCCTTGCTGGTGAACATGCTCGAAGGCCACTTCATTTCAGAGCATGACGAGGAAATCGGACGCCGCATTGCCGATGCGCTGTGCGGAGGTCATATTGACCGCGGCGCGCCGGTGACCGAGGAGTGGATTCACCAGCTGGAGCGCGACCATTTCATGGCGCTTGCGGCCACTGAAAAAACACAGCAGCGCATTGCCCACATGCTCAAGACCGGCAAACCGCTGCGCAACTGAAACACGCACGCAATTATTCAGGAAGACAAACCATGAGTGATGCCTACATCGTTGCCGCCAAGCGGACCCCAATAGGCCGCGCCTTCAGGGGCGCCTTCAGAAATCACCGGCCAGATGATCTGCTGGCCGAGGTGATCCGCGCTGTGCTTGACGAAGTGCCGGATCTTGATCCGGCGCGCGTTGAGGATGTCATTATCGGCTGCGCCATGCCCGAGGCCGAACAGGGCATGAATGTGGCCAGAATTGGCCTGCTGCTGGCCGGCCTGCCGGACAGCGTGCCCGGCGTGACGGTCAACCGCTTCTGTTCTTCCGGTCTGCAAACCATCGCCATGGCCGCCGACCGCATACGACTGGGCGAGGCAGATGTCATGATCGCCGGCGGCACTGAATCCATGAGCATGGTGCCCATGATGGGCCACAAGGTGGCCATGAACCCCAGGGTATTCAGCGGCGACAATGTTGGCATTGCCTACGGCATGGGCATCACGGCTGAAAAGGTTGCGCAGCGCTGGGATGTATCGCGCGAGGACCAGGACAGCTTTGCTCTGGAATCCCATCGAAAGGCCATTGCCGCCATTGACGCCGGTGAGCCGACGGGCATTCACCCGGTCACCGTCACCCATCGATACCCCGGCCCCAACGGACAGGTTCAGGAAACCCAAACCGTTGTCGATACCGACGAAGGGCCACGACGTGACACCTCGCTGGAGGTGCTCGGCAAGCTGCGCACCGTGTTTGATGCCAAGGGCACGGTCACGGCCGGGTCCAGCTCGCAAATGTCCGACGGTGCCGGCGCGCTGGTTCTGGTGTCGGAGCGCGTTGTAAAGGAACTGAATCTGAAGCCGCTGGCGGTATTTCGCGGCTTCTCCGTGGCCGGCGTTGAGCCTGAAGTCATGGGCGTGGGGCCCATTGAAGCCATTCCCAAAGTGCTCGATCAAACCGGCATCGCCCTGGAGGATTTGGACTGGATCGAACTCAATGAAGCCTTTGCCGCCCAGTCGCTGGCCGTGATCCGCACGGTTGGCCTCAATCCCGGCCGGGTCAATCCGCTGGGTGGCGCCATTGCCCTGGGCCATCCGCTGGGTGCTACCGGGGCCATTTTGACCACCAAAATGATTCACGCCATGCGCCGCAGAAAACAGCGCTATGGCATGGTCACCATGTGCATAGGAACCGGCATGGGCGCGGCCGGAATTTTTGAAATGCTGTGATACCGGCAAGCGGCAAACATGCTGCAGCCGGCAATCACGCAGCTGCCGACACATTGACAAGCTCGCAAAACCACGTGCGTAGCAGATATAAAGCAGCAGATATAAAAATGGGTGGCGCAGGATTCTGCGCCACCCGGTGCCCCCAGCAAGCGCCTGATAATAAATTCCCAGGCAATTCGAGGCAGTCCACCACCGGGTGAGAGAAACCCGGAACCGCCTGCAGTGGCTATTCTCGCCGGCTGCCCGCTTGCGAAACAGGCGTGAGTAGCCTGATACTAGGTAGGAAATTACCGCTCGACATGTAGGTGTTTCTCCTACATCGCAGGCGGCACTTCAGTCGGCCCTGACCGACTCCGGATCTGTCCCCGCCCGGTTTCAGACAGGCTGCAGCGTCTGATAAGATCGGACAGGACAGACGGAACAAAGCATGAATGGAATTTCAAGGAGGCGGCCATGAGCGGCGCAACCAAATACGAAGCCAAGCTCCCCGACAAGAACGGCATCATTCCCTACACCGATGAGGAAAACGAGGTTTGGCGTGACCTCTACGCGCGCCAGATCGAAAGCATCAGGGGACGGGTATGCCAGGAGTTCATTGACGGACTCGAAATCCTGAACCTTCCCGCCGACAGAATCCCGCAGCCAAAGGAGATCTCGGCCATTTTGCGCGAGCGCACCGGCTGGGAGGTCGCACCGGTGCCCGCCCTGATCAATTTTGATCGCTTCTTCAAGCTGCTTTCAGAAAAAAAGTTCCCCGCTGCGTCGTTCATCCGCACTCGAGAGTCCATGGACTACCTGCAGGAGCCGGATATTTTTCATGAGATATTCGGCCACACCACCATGCTGACCCACCAGGCATTTGCCGATTTTACTCACGCCTACGGCAAGGCCGGCATCAAGGCCAGCCGGGAAGAACGCGTATTTCTTGCCCGCCTGTACTGGTTCACCGTGGAATTCGGCCTGATCAACAGCACCGGCAAGCTGGAAATCTACGGCGGCGGCATCGCCTCCTCCCCCGGCGAGACCGTTTATGCCCTTGAAAGTGATGAACCCATCCGGCGGCCCTTCGACCCCATTGACGCGCTGCGCACACCGTACAGAATTGATATTTACCAAACCGTCTACTATGTGCTCGAACACATGGACGACCTGTTCGAGCTGGCCCACGCCGATCTGCTTGCACTGATTCGCAAGGCGCGGGCCCTGGGCCAGTTCGAACCCACCTATCCACCCAAACCAGACAAGGCAGCCTGAACATGTCCGAAAACCTGACCGAAAAAAGATGCGTACCCTGTGAAGGCGGCACCCGCCCGCTGGACCAGGAACAGATCAAGAGTTTGTTGCCGCAGGTGCCCGGCTGGCAGGCCAATGACAACGGCACAAAGATCTACCGCCGCTTTGATTTCAAGGGCTTCTACAAAACCATGGCCTTCATCAACGCCATGGCCTGGATCGCCAACCAGGAAGGCCATCATCCCGACTTCGAGGCCGGCTATAACTTCTGCCTGGTGAATTTCACCACCCATGCCATCGACGGGCTGAGCGAAAACGATTTCATTTGCGCTGCCAAGGTCAACGCCCTGCTTGATGAGTAAATCTTCAATGGCCCGCGCGCTGTCGCCCCTGGCCGACGAGCTGGCACGCGCCCGGGCCCTGATCAACGACATCATCATCGGCAAGCCCGAGGTTGTCGACCTGGCTTTTACCGCGCTGCTGGCCGGCGGGCATCTGTTGCTTGAAGACTTGCCGGGCGTGGGCAAAACAACGCTGGCCCAGGCGCTTTCGCTGGCCGTTGGCGGCAGCTGGCAGCGCATACAGTTCACCAGCGACATGCTGCCGGCAGACATTGTCGGCGTTTCCGTCTTTTCACGCGCCGATGAGCAATTTGAATTCCGTCCGGGCCCGGTGTTTGCCAACGTGGTGCTGGCCGATGAAATCAACCGCGCCACGCCCCGCACCCAGTCGGCCCTGCTCGAAGCCATGGCTGAGCGCCAGGTGACCGTGGACGGCCAGACCCACCCCCTGCCGCAGCCGTTTTATGTCATAGCAACACAGAACCCGGTCGACCTTTCGGGCACCTATCCCCTGCCCGACTCGCAGCTCGACCGGTTTCTTCTGAGGGTCAAGATGGGCTATCCCTCCCCCGAACAGGAGCGCCGCCTGCTGGTCGAGCCCGATCGACGCGAACTGCTGGCCGACATGCAGTCCGTTCTGACTCCGGGCAAGTTTGTTGAACTGATCGAGCTGGCCAGGCGCATACACGTGTCCGATCCCGTTCTTGACTACATCCAGGCCCTGGTGGCCGCCTCCAGATCCGACACGCGCCTCAAGGCCGGGCTTTCGCCCCGCGCCGCCCTGTCCATGCTGCAGACCGCGCGTGCCCATGCCCTGGTCAAACAGCAGGATTTTTGCCTGCCCGACAATGTTCAGGCCGTGTTTCCCGCCCTGGCCGGGCACCGGCTGCAAGCAGCGGGCATTGCTGAAGTCTCCGGCGAGCGCATTGCCGCTGAAATTCTGGAGTCAACCCCTGTCCCCTGATGGCCAACCGGTCGGTATTTCCCAGGCTGCGTGCCAGGCTGTTTGACCCCTGGCTCAAACGGCGTATCCGCCCGGCTCTGCCGCTGACGCTTGCCTACAGGCGTATTTTCATCTTGCCCACGCGCTTCGGCTTCATGCTGGCCCTGCTGATGGCCGCCATGTTCATCGGCAGCCTCAACTTCAACAACAACATGGGCCTGGCGACCACCTTTATCGTGGCGGCAGTGGCCATCAACTCCATGCTGCTGGCGTTCAGAAACATCAACGGTCTGGAGCTGCGCCACGGCACGGCCTTGCCGGTGTATGCCGGCGATGCCATTGAATGGCAGCTCACGATCAACAATCCCGGCATGATCAGGCGCGAGGGCCTGACACTTTCAGCCGCCAGCGCCGGCCCGCCGGGCAACATTCCCGCAAACGCCAGCGCCCGGCTTGCGGTCACGTTGTCTCCACGGCCGCGCGGCTGGCACAAACCCGGCCGGCTGCGCCTGGAAACCACTCATCCGCTGGGCCTTTTTCGGGCCTGGGCCTGGTTTGAGCCCGATACGGCCTTTCTGGTGTGGGCGGCACCAGCCAACCATGCACCCCCCCTGCCGCAGGGCGATGGCCACCAGCCAATGCAGCAGCGCAACTCGCCGGATGACGGCGATGAATTTCACAGCCTCAGACGCTGGCGCGAAGGCGATCCCCTGCATCGCATTGCCTGGAAAGCCAGCCAGCGTCATCAGACCCTGCTGTCAAGGGATTTCA
>DATGTG010000116.1:0-2789 GCA_035301965.1 Wenzhouxiangella sp.
AGGGCGGTGACAAGCCGTTTTATGTGGTGTCGGGCGACGATGCGCTGACCCTGCCGCTGATGAGTCTGGGCGGACACGGCGTGGTGTCGGTGGTGGGCAACCTGGTGCCCGGGCGCATGGTGGCGCTGGTCGAGGCTGCTGCAAGCGGCGATTTTGAGGCGGCCCGCAAAATCCACTACGAGCTGCTGGATCTGTTCAAGGCCTCATTTATCGAAACCAATCCCGTGCCCATCAAGGAAGCCATGAACCTGTGCGGCCTGAATACAGGCAGCGTGCGCAGCCCGCTGGCCGGCCTGACCGCAGCCAGCCGCGAACATATCGCCGCGCTGGTAAACAAAATGGGGCTTGCCGGACAGGCTTGAACGCCCCTGGACTTGAGGTTTTGCTAATACACCCCCACTAAAGGCCATCAACCCACAATTCTGGTGAGCGCGTGCCATGCAGGTGCCCATACGCAATACCGACAAGGCCTGGGGGCTGGTCAGCCAGTTCTTTCACTGGCTCATCGTTGCCCTGATCATTTTTCAGTACACCTGGGCGTGGCGCATCGACCACGCCGAAGGCTTTCGCGAGCGCCTGGCGCTGGTGCCCCAGCACAAGTCGGTGGGTATTGTCATTCTGGCGCTGGCGGTGCTGCGCCTTGCCTGGCGCTTTTCCAACCGCACGCCGGCCATGCCCAAAGCCATGCCCGCCTGGGAGCGCTTTGCCGCTCATGCCGGCCATTGGCTGCTGTACGGCCTGCTGTTTGCCGTGCCGCTGAGCGGCTGGGCCTATTCATCTGCGGCCGGGCTGGGCGACTACTGGTGGGGGCCGGTCAGCCTGCCTGACCTGGTGGCCAGCAGCGAAGCGCTGGAAAACACGTTCAAGCGCGTCCACGATGTGCTGACCACCGTGCTGGCGGTGGTGGCCATAGGTCATGCAGTCGCGGCCCTGCGCCATCATTTCTGGATCAAGGACGATATTTTGAAAAGGATGCTGCCGATATGGAAAAAGGACTGAAGGTTTCGCTGCTTGCCCTGCTGCTGATCGCTGGCAGCAGCTTTGCCGACTGCTACCGCGCCGACCAGGACAGTGGCCGGCTGGAATTTGAAGGCGTTGCCGACGGCAGCGGCTTTACGGGAAGTTTTGGCGAGTTTGAAGTGTCGCTGTGCATGGACGAAAGCCTGGCGGATGCGGAAATCAGGGTGACGGTGAAAACCGGCTCGGCCGACACCGGCAACCGCCTGCGCGATGGCGAGCTGCACGGCAAAAACCTGTTCGCCGTGGATGCCTTTCCCGAATCAACCTGGACCAGTGCCTCGATTGAGGCTGACGGCGATGGTTTTGTGGCCGAGGGTGATCTGACGCTGCGCGACATCACCAAAAATCAGCCCGTGAAGCTGCAGCTGGACGGCAACGTGCTGACGGGCAGCGCAAATATTCTGCGCCTGGACTGGGGCGTGGGTCAGGGGGATGATTTTGAAGATCCCGACTTTGTCCGCAATCGCGTCGATCTGTCGTTTGAGCTGACGCTTGAGCCCGCCGCCGAATAGCGGCGGGCCCGCAGGCCCGGAGTCTACTTGCCGTCGACGCCCAGACGTTTGTGCATGATGGGCGAGGTGGTGGTGTACTGCACAAACTGGCGCACGTCGGGATGGATGTATTTCTGCACGGCAAAGGCCGCCAGTGCGGTTTCATGAAAGCCCGACAGGATGAACTTCTTCTTGCCGGGGTAGGTGTTGATGTCGCCGACGGCAAACACGCCTTCAATGGACGTCTGGAATTTTTCCGTGTCGACCGGAATCTGTTTTCTTTCCAGGTCCAGGCCCCAGTCGGCAATGGGCCCCAGATCGGGTGACAGGCCCCAGAAGACCAGCACCTCGTCTCCTTCGACGGTGAACGTGTTGCGCTCCAGGTCCATGCATTCCAGGCTTTGCAGCCGGCCATCGACGCTGTTGACCTGGGTGACAATGCCCTGGTGCTCGCGCACCTTGCCCTGACTGGCCAGCCCGCGCACCCTGTCCACCGAGGCGGCGGCACCACGATACTCGGCGCGGCGATGCACCAGCTCGATGGACTCGGCGATGTTGGCCAGGTCCATGGTCCAATCGAGGGCCGAATCGCCGCCGCCCAGAATGATCAGGCGCTTGCCGCGGAAGTCCTCGCGGCGCAGAACGCGGTAGTGCACCCGGCTTTCATCGACCTGGTCCACGCCCCTGGCGCGCAGGCGGCGCGGCTGGAATGCGCCCAGGCCGGCAGCAATGATAACGGCGCCGGCGTCGAATTCCGTGCCCTTGCTGGTCACGACGTGAAAGCGGCCATCGTCCTTTTTCTCGAACTTTTCAACCCGCTGCTTGAGGTGAATGCCGGCGTTGAAGGGTTCGATCTGCTCCATCAGTTTGTCGGTCAGCTGCTGGCCCGAGATCACCGGCCAGGCGGGAATGTCGTAAATGGGTTTTTCCGGATACAGCTCGGCGCACTGCCCGCCCACCTGGGGCAGACTGTCGATCAGTTCGGCCTTGAGACCCAGAAGGCCCAGTTCGAATACCTGAAAGATACCCACCGGGCCGGCTCCGACTATGACCGCGTCGGTCTTGATGGTCATGCAATTACTCCATTTGATTGATGATGTGGACGGCGCGACAATGATAACTTTTGCCGCTGGCCGCAGGCATGACAAATGCAGCCGGGTCAGCCTGCAACCGGTGAATACATGATGGCCGAGAAACGAAAAATCAAACTCCACTCCGAATGGCTGGCAGCCCTGGGCGAGGAGTTTGAGCAGGACTACATGCAGCAGCTGCGTGCCT
>DATGTG010000117.1:0-4840 GCA_035301965.1 Wenzhouxiangella sp.
CCAGCGGTTCGGGCGGGCCATGGAACAGGCCATGGAGCAGCGCGCACAAAGGCTGGATCACATATCGGGTCGCCTGTTGCAGCAGCACCCCGAGCGCCGGCTGGCCGAGCTGCTGCACCGGCAGGATGAGCTTTCGCGGCGGCTGGGCCACGCAATGCAGCGACTGGCCCATGACCGGCAGCAACGCTTCAAGGGGCTGCATGCGCGGCTGCTCGCCGGGCATCCCCGGCGCCAGCTGCAGGAATTCGACCAGCGGCTGCAAACTGCGCACGAGCGCATGATACGAGCCGTCAACCAGTCCATGGAGCAGCGCCGACACAGGTTTTCAGCGCTGGTGCGCGCGCTTAACGGCGTCAGCCCGCTGGGCGTTTTGCAGCGCGGCTATGCGCTGGTCAGAACCCCCGATGAAAAGCTGCTGACCGAAAAAAGCGAGTTTGAAAAAGGCAAAAACATCAATATTCTTATGGATGGCTTCGAGGTGGATGCAGAGATTGCCGGCGCACCCCGCGAGGTATCGCTCAAGTGAAGCTGCGTCTTTTGTCCGAAGTCAGGCACGAGGCCGAAATAAAAAAATCACGCTTCATTGCCCTGGCGGCCGCGGCCGAAAGCGAAGAGCAGGCCCGGAATTTCATCGACAGGGTCAGCGTACCGGACGCCACCCACAACTGCTGGGCATGGCGAATTGACGAGCGCTATCGTTTTGACGATGACGGCGAACCCGGCGGCACCGCCGGACGCCCCATCCTTCAGGCCATAGACGGTCAGAATTTTGATCAGACCGTGGTGGTGGTCATACGCTATTTTGGCGGCACCAAGCTGGGCACGGGCGGCTTGATCCGAGCCTATGGCGGTGTAACTGCCGAAGCCTTGCGCACGGCCAAAAGTACGCCCATCATCCCGAAGGTTCAGCTGGCCGTCAGCCTGCCGTTTGCGTATACCGACGCCGCCCACCACGCCCTGGGCGAATTTGAGGGCACCAAGCTCGACGAGGTGTATTCGAGCAGCGGGGTCAGGCTGGTTGTTGAGATTGCCAAGACAAGGCGCAACGACTTTGTGGACTATCTGAGCAATCTGGCGCGCGGTGAAATCACGGTGAAAGACAGCTGAACGGCACAGGCGCTGAGCGAGACTTCTTGGTCAGGCAGCTGCCAGCGCCCGCTCCACGGCACCGGCCAGACTGTTGACCAGCCTGTCGACCTGGGCCGCGTCAAACCCCTCGACCGTCACCCGCACCACCGGCTCGGTGCCCGATGGGCGCAAAATAACCCGACCCTGGTCACCAAGATCGGTTTCAGCCGAACGCAGAGCGGAAGCAATGCTCTCGTGCTCAAGGTTGACCGCTTTTCTGCTGGACACCGGAACATTGATGGTGGTTTGCGGACAACGCTGCATGCCGGCGGTCAGGTCGGCCAGGCTGCGACCGCTCTTGACCATGGTTTCCAGAACCTGCAGGGCGCTGACGATGCCGCAGCCGCTGGCAGCCCGGTCCAGGCACAGAATATGACCCGAGGCTTCACCGCCGAGAATCCAGCCGCGCTCCAGCAGCGCTTCATGGACATGACGATCGCCCACCTGGCTGCGCACAAAATCGATATTGCGCTGCGCAAAAGCCTGTTCCAGACCAAAATTGCTCATGACCGTTCCGACAACGCCGCCATTGAGCTGGCCGGCTGCCCTGCGCGCCTCGGCCAGAATAAACAGAATCTGATCACCGTCCACCCGCTCGCCCCGGTGGTCAACAAGAATCACCCGGTCACCGTCACCATCAAAGGCCAGACCCAGATCGGCCTGTTCCTCAACCACCCGCCGGGACAGCGCCTGGGGATGGGTCGAGCCGCAGTCACGGTTGATGTTGAAGCCGTCGGGCTTGTCGAAAATGCTGACCACATCGGCACCCAGCTCGCGAAAAACCTCGGGGCCGATGCGGTAATTGGCGCCGTTGGCGCTGTCGACCACAATCTTGAGGCCGTTGAGCTGCACGCCCCAGGTCAGGGTGCCCTTGCAGAATTCAATATAGCGGCCAATGGCATCATAGATTCGCCACGCCTTGCCCAGCTCGCGGTTGGGCACCTGCCTGATGGGCTGTTGCAGTCGCTCTTCGACCTGCGCCTGCATCTTGTCGCCGAGCTTGTGTCCATCGCCGGCAAAAAACTTGACGCCATTGTCGTGAAACGGGTTGTGCGACGCGGAAATGACCACGCCTGCTGCCGCATGCATGCTGCGCGTCAGATGCGCCACGGCCGGGGTTGGCATGGGGCCCAGCAGCATGATGTCGACACCGGCGGCGGAAAACCCCGCTTCCAGCGCCGATTCAAACTGATAGCCTGAAATGCGCGTGTCCTTGCCGATGACCACCGCCGCACGCTCGCCAAAGCGTTCAGCCAGCACGCGCCCAACCGCCCAGCCCAGGTGCAGCATGAAATCCACCGTGATGGGCGGCTCTCCGGCGCGGCCGCGGATGCCATCGGTACCAAAATATTTCATTTTTTTCATAGCGTTGTTTCCAGTCCGGCTATTCTAGCGGGTTCCTTTCGGCGTTCTCCACGGCCTCAAGCAGCTTGAGCGAGTCCACCGCCTCGGCCACATCATGGGCGCGAATAATGGCCGCGCCGCGCTGGGCAGCCAGAAGCTGGGCCGCCAATGTGGCCGCCAGGCGTTCCTGCGGTTTCCGGCGCCCGGTGATGGCACCCATCATGGCCTTGCGCGACAGTCCGGCCAGCAGCGGAAAACCCGTGTCGACCAGCTCGTCAAGATGCCTGAGAAGCGCGAGGTTGTGATTGAGCGTCTTGCCAAAGCCAAAGCCCGGATCGATGACAATTGCGGACCTGTCCATGCCCGCCTTGAGGCAGGCCTGCGCCCGCTGGACAAGAAAGCGCCCGACATCATCCACCACAGAGTCATAGCGGGGTTTTTCCTGCATGGTGCGCGGCGTGCCCAGCATGTGCATGATGCAGGTGGCCACATCCAGCCCGGCGACCGTATCCAGGGCATCGGGATTTCTCAGGCCATTGATGTCATTAACCATCTGGGCACCGGCTGCCACCGCAGCCCGCATGACCGCCGGCTTGGAGGTGTCGATGGATACCGGCACGCTGCAGGCAGCGGCAATTCCTTCGATGACCGGCATGACTCGCGCCAGCTCTTCGGCCTCATCAACGCCCCGGGAGCCCGGCCGGGTCGACTCACCGCCCACGTCGAGAATATCAGCCCCGTCGCGGGCCAGCTTGAGCGCATGCTCAATGGCCTTTTCCGGGTCGTGAAACCGCCCGCCGTCGGAAAAGGAATCGGGCGTCACGTTGACCACGCCCATCACCAGCGGCCTGTCGCCCCTGTTCCACTGCTTCAGGCGGCGCTTGAGAGAGCCGGCATTTGTCATTTTGAACCATTGAAAAAACCCAGGGGATATTCTACCGCCTGGCGCCAGTGCACACATGCGTCACAAAACGGAATGAATGTTTTTTCACCCGGCGCTATGCTTGCCATCATGAGCCTGACTGCACACCAATCCCAAAGAATTGATGACGCCCTGATCCAGGCTGCCCGGCTTGGTTTCGATCTTGACGTGGCAAGCCTGGCCGCGCTGGCCGGCTACAGCAGCGGGCATTTTTCCCGTCTGTTCAAACAGCGCTTCGGGTTGAGTCCGGGGCTGTTTTTGCGCCATCGCCGCATCGACCGCTTCGCGGCCTTGTTGAGACAGGGCAAGCCGGTCACCGAAGCCGCGCTGGAAGCCGGTTTTGGCTCGTCCAGCCGCAGCCACCAGGCGGCACGTGACGCTTTCGGCATGACGCCCTCCAGCCTGGCCAGGGGCGGCCGGAATGAAACCATTGCCTGGGGCATTGCCGACTGCCTTCTTGGCCGGGTGCTGGTGGCGTCCACCGCCCAGGGGCTGTGTTCGGTGCAGCTGGGCGATGACGACGCATTTCTTGTTGAGGAGCTCAGTCGCCGCTTTCCCAAAGCCAGGCTGGTGCAGGGCGGCCAGGATTTCAGGACCACCATTGAGCAGGTTGTGGCGCTGATTGACGATGGCAGGCCGCTGGACAGCAGCCTGCCGCTGGATTTGCGCGGCACGGTGTTTCAGCAGCGGGTATGGTCGGCGCTGCGCCAAATTCCCGTCGGCCAAACCATTACCTACAGCGAACTGGCGCAGCGCATCGGACGTCCGAAAGCCATCAGGGCGGCGGCCTCGGCCTGCGGCGCCAACCGGCTTGCTGTCGTCATTCCCTGTCATCGCGTGGTGGCCCGCGACGGCGGCCTGGGCGGCTATCGCTGGGGCCTGGAACGCAAGCGGAAATTGCTTGAAAGCGAACGTGGGGCCAGCCGTTCAAAAACCGGCTGACAGCTATTCCGGATCACGCCAGCCCGAGGTGACAGGAAAGCGCCTGTCACTGCCGAAGGAGCGCCGGCTGATGGCCGGACCCGGCGCGCCCTGGCGGCGCTTGAACTCGGCACCGCGAACCATGCGGGCCACGCGTCGCACCAGCGCGGGTTCGAACCCGGCGGCTGAAATCTCGTCCACGGATTCATCCTTCTCAACGTAGCGCGCCAGAATGTCATCGAGTATTTCATAGGGCGGCAGACGGTCCTGGTCGAGCTGCCCGTCGGCCAGCTCGGCCGACGGCGGCCGGTCGATGACGCCCTGGGGGACGGCCGGCGACAGGCTGTTGCGCCAGCGTGCCAGTTCATATACGCGGCTTTTGAACACATCCTTGAGCGGGCTGTAGCCGCCGCACATGTCACCGTAGATGGTGGTGTAGCCCACCGCCAGCTCGCTCTTGTTGCCGGGCGCCAGGGCCAGATGCCCGAACTTGTTTGACAGGGCCATGATCATGCTGCCGCGAAT
>DATGTG010000118.1:0-9812 GCA_035301965.1 Wenzhouxiangella sp.
TGCAGCATGTTTTGCGACAGTGCGCAGGCCACCGAGCCGACCAGAAAAACCACGGCGCCAAAAAACAGCACCGGTTTGCGGCCGTACAGATCGGCCAGCTTGCCGTACACGGGAATGGTGACAGTCTGCGCCAGCACATACACCGAAAACACCCAGCTGATCAGGCGCAGGCCGCCCAGATCACCGACCATTTGCGGAATGGCCGTGGCCACAATGGTGGTGTCCATGGCAGCCAGCATGATCATGCACATCAGGCCAGGCAGCACCCAGCGCCGCGGATCGGAACCGGCGCACCGCTTACTGGGTTTTTGGCGGGACAAATTGTTCATGAGGCAGGTTCATGATGCAGGTTCATGATTCAGGCGCGTTATCATAACGGCATGGACAAGACAAGCGTTCATTCATTGCATGAGGGCGACACGGGCATGCGCCCGGGCGAGATTGCGCCGGCAGAAGCGCTGCGCCGCCAGAAAAGCGGCGCGCTGCTGATTGACGTGCGCGAGGATGTCGAGCGCCTGGCCGGAATGCCCGAAGGCGCGGTGGGCATGCCCTGCGGCCGGCTTGAAGCGGACCTGCCCGGCCTGGAGCCGGACAAAAGCCGCGACATCGTGCTGGTTTGTGCCGTTGGCGCGCGTTCGTTCGATGCGCTTGAAACACTGCGCAAGCTGGGCTATCGGCAGGCCGGATCGATGGCCGGTGGTTTTACGCGCTGGCGTGCGGAGCGGCTTCCCGTTGCGCTGCCCGACAGCCTTGATGCCGACTCGGCCGAGCGCTACTCGCGCCAGATCCTGCTGCCCAATGTCGGTCTCGAAGGCCAAAGGAAGCTTTCCGAAGCGCGGGTGGTCATGCTGGGCGCAGGCGGCCTGGGTGCGCCGGCCTCGCTGTATCTGGCCGGCGCGGGCATAGGGCATCTGACCATTATTGACCACGACCACGTCGACCGCTCCAACCTGCATCGCCAGGTGGTGCACACCGATGAGCGCGTCGGCACGCCCAAGGTGGAGTCGGCGCGCGCCACGCTCACCGCGCTCAACCCGCGCATCAATGTACAGATTCACCGCGAACGCCTGGTGGCCGACAATGTCGAGGCGCTGCTGTCCGATCATGACATCATCTTTGACGGCGCCGACAACTTTCCGGTGCGCTATCTGCTGTCGGCCGCCAGCGTACGCCTGGGCCTGCCCATGGTTTACGGCGCGGTCGAGCGCTTTACCGGCCAGGTCAGCGTATTCGATCCGCGGCGCGAGGACTCGCCCTGCTACCGCTGCCTGTTTCCCGAGCCGCCGGCCGCCGAAGATGCGCCCAACTGCAGCGAGGCCGGCGTGCTGAGCGTTCTGCCGGGCACCATAGGCATGCTGCAGGCCACCGAAGTGCTCAAGCTGATTTTGGGCATCGGCACGCCGCTGACGGGACGCCTGCTGATGTATGACGCGCTGGCCATGCGCTCGCGCGAGCTCAAGCTGCCGCGCGATCCCGACTGTCCCGGCTGCGGGCCGCGGTCAAAATTCAGCGGCTACGAAGACATTGAGGCCTTTTGCGCTGCCTGAGCCGGAAGGCGTCAATAATTTTTTCCGCCCGTAAAGACCTCATCGCCGTGGGCTATGCTGATGATGCGAATGGGCTTGCCGCGCCTTTCGGAATCAACGCGCAAGGTCACTACGGCCTGTTGCTCCTGGCCGAAATTGACAAAGTGCACATTGATGAAAATGGCGCCCCGTAACATTGGCCGCTTCGGGTCGGGCTCAATTTTGACAATTTCCCCGTCAAAATCCTGGGCGTTGAGCAGGGGATCAAAACCCGGCGGCCCCTGTTCCTCAAGCTCCTGAATGAAAAACGTGTTGAAAAACTCCGGTCTTTTTTCGGCATCAAGGAGCGGGAGCGGGGCGCGCTCGTCCGAGCCGTACAAACGATCCATATGCAGCGCATACAGACGTTCCACCAGCCGGATGGCGTACGGGATCATGTTTTCAGAATTCCGCATGGGCAGGGCACCTTCGGCATCATCGCCGCCGGAAAAGCCGCCGTCCTCTCTTGCGAACCGGGCCGGAATCCAGCCGCCGGCGCTAAAGTCGGCGCTGCGCATCAGACACCAGCGTTCGAACAGACCGTCGCACTCGTCCTCGCTCATCTCAAAATACAAAACAGTGGGCACATATGGCACGCAGATCACCTGCTTCAGCCCGCGCTCACCGGCCATAAAGTCGGCAACGACCATGTAATCCTCCCCCGGCCCCATGCGCGCCGGCAGCGCATCGAACTCTTCCACATCGACAATCTGCCAGGCATCCGGCCCGTGGCCTTCCGGATCGGCCACCGCCGCTGTGCAAACCAGCACCAGCCCGGCAACAAGGCTGCACCCACAACCGAAAATTTTCATTGGCAACGCTCTCATGAACAATTCACTATCTTTTTAAACGAAAACGGCCGGCAAAAACTGACAGATGAGCGCTGATTTCGGGGCTGGGAGACGTGACTTCAGTCACTTTAAAAGCCGGCCTGAAAGCTGTTAATCTGCTGGAATCAAGTCTTTGGACTGAACGAGGAGCGTGGTCATGAATGAAGTCCGGGGTGCCTGCCATTGCGGCGCAGTCAGCTATCAATGTCAATCCGGGCCGCTGGCCGTGGTGAACTGTCACTGCAGCTTGTGCCGCCGCATGTCGGGCGCTGCCTTCAGCACTTACGCAGTTGTTGGCCAGGATCAGCTGGCTGTTGAAAACAAGACGGCGCTGTCAGCCTTCAGGATGACCGACAAGGTCACCAGGCATTTTTGCAGCAGTTGCGGCACACCTGTGTACAACGTCAATCCGGCGGACTATCCGGGGGTGGCCATGATTTATCTGGGCACGCTGGCCAATCCGGAAAAAATGACACCGCCGGTCAACGTGTTTGCCAGCAGCAGACTGGACTGGGTCAATAACCTGGCAGAGCTGCGCAGTTACCCCCATGACATGACCGAATAAGGGCTGCAGGGCGTCATGAAAAACATTTACCGATCGAAAATTGATGCCTGGCTGGTGATTGTCCTGTCAGTTTCCATGGGCATCATGCTGGCATCCGTATCAACCGGGCTGTTTTCGGTGCCGGAGCAGGGCCGCGTGGTTGTGCTGATTTCACTTGTCATTGCGGTTGGTCTGCCGGTCTGGCTGCTTCTGTCCACCCGCTATGTGGTCAGCCGCCGGCAGCTGCGGGTTCAAAGCGGGCCGTTCCGGTGGAAAATTCCCGTTGCGGATATCGCCCGCATCATGCCTTCGAACAGCCCCCTGGCCAGCCCCGCCCTTTCACTTAACCGGCTGCGCATTGAATATGGCAGCGGCAAGTCCCTGCTTGTCTCCCCGCGCCTCGCCAGCGATTTCATCCGCGACCTTGAAGCACAGGCCGGGCGATCATTGTTTTCTTCAGCTTGAACCGGCCGGATGGCGAAGGCATGATGAAATCACAAAAATGAGCAAAGACATGCCCACCGCAACGCTGAAAATATTTCTGGTCCTTGGCGATCCCAAACGCCTTCGTACCGTTGAATTATCTAACTGGACCGGCAAGTTGGTTGCGCGGCCATAAAAGCGGGTATGACCCGATGCTTGAAGATTGAAATCCATCTCAGCCGCGGCGCAGTCAAGGTGTATTAAAAATGAAAACAGGCTCCATGAAGTTTCAGTTTATTTCAGTGATTGTCATGTTTTTTGTCGTGGCCTGCTCCGGCAGTGATTCCGAGCCGCCAGCGCCGGGCTCGGATCGTGACGAACACGGCTGCATTCCGTCGGCCGGTTATTCGTGGTGTGAGCGCACCAGTCAGTGCGAAAGACCCTGGGAGCTGGCCGAAAAGAACGGCTTTGAAAACACATCTGAAGCGTTTGAAAGATTTTGCAGCGCTGATGACGACGCCCGCTGAAAGCTGACCCGGTCGGCACGAAGAGTGCCTTGCCCGGCTCACCGCAGGTTGATAAAAACTCATGCTGTGCTTGAAGGGCGATTTAAGAATTGCGCAAAGGGCTTTGACTGCGCAAGATAGATTCGGCGTCTTTCGGCGAATGGGTGATGCGGGTTTGTTATTGGTGTTTTTCTTCGATACACTTCTTGCGGTTTGTGGCGTATCGCCAATTGTTCATTAATAACCGGGGTGTTATGAAGATGAGGGCTGTTGGGCTTGTTGTTTTGCTGGTTTTATCTATCTTGTTTGCTGACCGGGCCCTGGGGCAGCCTGGCAGCAGCCATGTTTTGGAAGGGCGGCTGGTAATGCAGTGGGGGGATCCGCAGCCGGGGGATGATGGCCTGCATCATTCCGCCGGGTTCAATGTTGAGCTCGCCACAGAGGACGGCGTGCGATTTAAGCTTGATCCGGATTCGGCTCTGGACGCATCGGAAGATTTGTACGCACTTTTCAATGCTCCGGTTGCTGTGGAACTGGATGAGACTGAAATCCTGTCAAGCAGCATCCGGCCACTTCAGGTTCGATCCATTGAGCCCCTGGCTGGCCCGTACGATCTGCAGGCAGCGCGTGATATTACAGGCCAGCAGAAATGGGCTTTTATTGCCTGCAAATTCAAGGGCAACAATGATGAGCCCAGGCCTGTTTCCTATTTTGAAGAAAGCTACAGCAACGATTCCGGGATGCTTGGCCATTACTGGCAGGAAGTGTCCTACAGCAAGATGAATATCAACGGCAGCAGCGTGACTGGATGGTATTCACTGCCGCAGACGCGAAGCTATTACGTAAATGGCAGTGCTGATTTGAACGCACTGTTTCGAGACTGCACGGCAGCTGCTTCCGATGTGGATTTCAATGAAGTCATTGGCATAGAAATGGCGTTCAACGATGAGCTTGATGGTGCTGCCTGGGGCGGCGGGCTATGTGAAACAGTTAATGGTACTTACGGGTGCTGGCGCGCCGCTTGGTATCCGCCCTGGGGGTTTGAAAACCTGGCTGTGCGCGCTCACGAAATGGGGCACGGGTTTGGTCTGCCGCACGCCAACAATTCGGATGAGGATGACGATCCCTATGATAACCCCTGGGATGTCATGAGTGACGCCTGGTTCAATGCCACAAGCAACAGCAACTATGGAATTTTGCCCAAGCACATCAGCATTTATTCGCGCGACCGCCTGGGTTGGGTGGATTCGTCGCGTCAGCTGGATATCAGCACCGATGGCAGCTGGAGCACGTTGCTGCGTTTTGCCGAACATGACGCTGGCCCGGGCACGGTTCAAATCCGCATCTATCCGGCCGATCACCCTGTCGATCACTACTACGTCCTGGAGTCTCGCGAGCAGACGGGTATTTATGATGGCATGCTGGGAACCCGGCGCGGCCTTAATGGCACGGCCGTCATTGTCCACGAGGTTGTGGAAGGTCGTTATGAGCCGGCCTGGAGCATGGATGCACGGGTGCCGCCGGCCGATCGTTCAGACAACAGGGAAAGCATGTTCAAGGTTGGCGACAGCTTTGATATCACTCCGGATACAAGGCTGACGGTGACCAGCCAGACCAGCGAGGGCTTTTGGGTCAGCATAGCCGTTGGTAATGACGACGGCATCTTTGCTGATCGGTTTGAATGAGCGAGGCCGCGAAAATGTTGAAATGAAGCGTCCTGCATTAAATACAGGACGCTTCGGTTCAGGGCTGGTGAACTGCGGCCACGCAGCCTTTGTTTTCAATGCCAGGTTGATTTTCATGGGCAGGCAATTTGTTGACCGGGATAGCGCTGTCCCAGGCAGCCAGTTCTTCCAGCTCCACAACCTGTCCGCCGCAGGCAATGACAACGATGTTGTGGCTTCCTTCCACAGCCGGGTGGTTATCGTAAAGCGGTGCCAGGGCGGTGCCGCAGGCGGGCTCAACCACCAGTCCCAGTTCATTGGCCAGGCGCACGCAGGCTTTTATGCAGGCGGACTCGGCCACTGTGACCGGCTCGACCCGGTGTTGGCGGCAAGCGTCCAAAAGCGACGGGCTGATGCGGCTTACGCACAGACTGGTGGCGCAGGTTGACGGCCGGCTGAGCGCCACAATGCGGTTTTCAGCCAGGCTTCTGCCCAGCGACGCGGCCCCTTCGGGTTCCACGGCCAGCACGCGGGTGCTGCCCCAACCGTGTCTTTCAAGGCCCTTGAGAACGCCCAGCAGCAGTCCGCCGCCGCCCAACGACAGCACAATGGTGTCGGGCGGCTGCCGGCACTGCGTGGCCAGTTCATCGACCAGGGTGGAATGCCCCTGCCACAACAGGGGGTGATCAAAGGGCGGGATGTAGGCGCAGCCCGGCTGTTTGGCCAGCTCAAGGGCATGGTGGTTGGCGTCGTCCCATATTTTGCCGTGGACTTTGACCTGGGCGCCCAGATCGGCAATGCGGCGGCGCATGCGTCGGCTGGATGCGGCCGGCAAAATCACGGTGACCGGCAGGCCCAGTTCGCGTCCGGCCCAGGCCACGGCATAGCCGGCGTTGCCGGCCGAGGAACACACCAATGAGCGGGCGCCATTGAGCTGGTGGTGACGGCACATATGGCCGATGCCGCGAATCTTGAATGAGCGCGCCGGCTGCAGGTTTTCCAGCTTGAGCGCGGCCCGGTGGCGGCCCAGCTGCGCGTCCAGAAGCGGGGTGACGCGATGAAGGGGGCGGCCGGGGAGAAACGGGGAACCGGCGGCAGGTTCAGTGTCTGTTAGAGGACAAGGGTTCGGATACATGGAATGGCTCGCAAGGTTTTTCGGGTTTGAATAAAAACTGAAGGGCTGCTTGCGAGCGCATAATTCGCTGAAATTTCATGATTGTTTTCCTGTGCGGATGAATGTTTTTGGCTGAAAGTGCCGGGCCGGCGTGCGGCCCGGTTATGTGGTTCAGGCGGGGAGTGGTCCTGACGCCGGTGCGGCGATCATCGATGCGCTTTTGACGTCCAAAAGACGCTCGAGCTGGCGGCACAGAATGTCCGGGTGGCGTGCGCCGCTCACCGTCAAATACAGATCCGAATGGCCACTGTCGTTCGCGTTGCTGCGGCAGCCGGTAATGGCGAAGCCGCGTCGCTCGACGGTGCCCAGAACGCGCAGCAGGGCGCCTTCGGAATTTTCGAGTTGCACATGCAGCTGGTGTTTCATGACTGTTCTCCCAGCATGCTGGCGTTGTCGTGGCCGGGTGGAACCAGCGGCCACACATTGGCGCGCGGGTCGATTTTGACATGCAGCAGGGCCGGGCCTTTTGCAGTCAGCAGCTGGTCGAGGGCCGCGTCGACCTCATCGCGCCGGCTGACTGAAAATGCCTCGATGCCAAAAGCCTGTGCCACCTCGGTGAAGTCCGGGTTGTCGGACAAATCGACCTCGCTGTAGCGTTCGGCGTGGAAAAGCTCCTGCCACTGGCGCACCAGCCCGAGGGCGGCGTTGTCGAGCAGCACGATCTTGACCGGAATGCCGTAGCGGCGCAGCGTGGCCAGCTCCTGAATGTTCATCATGATGGAACCGTCGCCGCTGACGCACACCACAGGGCGCTCGGGGCAGGCCAGCCAGGCCCCCATGGCGGCCGGCAGCCCGTAGCCCATGGTGCCCAGCCCGGCGCTGGTCAGGTGGTTGCGCCCGCTGGCCATGCGCCAGTGCTGGGCAACCCACATCTGGTGCTGACCGACATCGCAGCTAACGAAGGCGTGCTCACCGGCCTTTAGGGACAGCTGTCTGAGCAGGGCGGGGGCATAAACACCGGTGCCCGGCGCGTCATAGCGCGGCTTGAAGCGCTGTTTGAGCTGCGCGCAGTGCGCCTGCCAGGAATGCCACCGGCCGCGGGCCGTCGACAGGCCGTCGAGCAGGCTGGACAGGTCGCCGCGCGGCGCCACGTCAGCCGGGCGCAGCTTGCCGATTTCGGCGCTGTCGGCGTCCATGTGAATCACGCGCGCATTGGGCGCAAATCCGTCCAGCCGGCCGGTGGCGCGATCGTCGAAGCGCGCGCCGGCCACAATCAGCAGGTCGGAATTCTGGACGGCGTGATTGGCCGCCGCGTTGCCGTGCATGCCCAGCATGCCCAGAAAGGACGGGCTGTCGGTGTCCAGCGCGCCCAAACCCTTGAGCGTGGCCACAGCAGGAATGCCGGTGGCGGCGGCAAAGCGCCGCAGGGCTTCCTCGGCGCTGGCCAGCACCACTCCGCCGCCGATATAGAGCACGGGTTTTTGACTGTTTTCAATCAGGCCGTGGGCCGCTGCCAGGCTTTGGCTGCAAATGGGCTCGACCCGCTTTTGGGGCGCCTGCCAGGGACGGGCCGTGCCCGTGGCGCTGGCCACATCCTTGGGCAGATCGACCAGCACGGGGCCCGGACGCCCTTCAGTGGCCACGCGGCAGGCTTCGCGAATCACGCCATAGACATCGGCCGGGTCGCGCACCACCCAGCTGTGCTTGACCACCGGCATGCTCATGCCAAAGACATCCACTTCCTGAAATGCATCGGTGCCCATCAGGCCGGTGGCCACCTGGCCGGTAATGGCCAGCAGCGGAATGGAATCCATATGGGCATTGGCAATGCCGGTGAGCAGGTTGGTGGCGCCCGGACCAGACGTGGCCATGCACACGCCCAGTCGGTCGCCGGCGCGAGCATAGCCATCGGCGGCCAGCGCCGCGCCCTGCTCGTGGCGAGTCAGAATATGCCGGACGGGGCTGTCAACCAAGGCGTCGTAGACCGGCATGATGGCGCCGCCGGGATAGCCGAAAACCGTGTCGACACCGGCATCTTCCAGCGCCCGCAAAAGCCATTGGGCGCCGCTCATTTGAGCAGGCTGCTGCAGGGTGCCGGCCCGCATGCCGGCCGTATCCTGTGAGGGTTGTGTTTGCATGTCGGTCATCCTGTTTTCTTCAAAGAGGGTTGGCCGGCCGCCTCGCTGCGATCCTGCAGCCAGGGCATTTTTGCGCGCAGGCGCGCGCCCACCTGTTCAATCGGGTGGTCGAGATCGGCCTGTTTGAAGCGCCGGTAGTTGGGCAGGCCGGCGGCATATTCAGCCGCCCATTCACGGGCAAAGCGGCCGTTCTGGATGTCTTCAAGCACTGTTTGCATGCGCGCCCGGGTGCTTTCGTCCACCACCCGCGAGCCGCGCGTGAAGTCGCCGTACTGGGCGGTTTCGGACACGAATTTCAGCATGCGGGTCA
Source organism: Wenzhouxiangella sp. (assembly GCA_035301965.1). GTDB lineage: Bacteria > Pseudomonadota > Gammaproteobacteria > Xanthomonadales > Wenzhouxiangellaceae > Wenzhouxiangella. Next base: position 9,095 of record DATGTG010000118.1, read on the forward strand.
GGCCGCCTTCGTAGAACAGGTCCACAATGAGCTTGAGCTCGTGCATGACTTCGTAGTAGGCAATTTCCGGCTGATAGCCGGCTTCAACCAGGGTTTCAAATCCCTGGGTCACAAGCTCGCTGACCCCGCCACACAGCACGGCCTGTTCGCCGAACAGGTCGGTTTCGGTTTCCTCGCGAAAATCGGTGTTGATGAGCAGGGCGCGACCGCCGCCGATGCCGTGGGCATAGGCGCGGGCGGTTTGATCGGCGCGGCCGCTGGCGTTTTGATGCACGGCCAGCAGGCAGGGCACACCGCGGCCGCGCTCGTATTCGCTGCGCACCAGCGCGCCGGGCCCCTTGGGCGCCACCATGACCACATCAATGTCGGCGCGCGGCTTGATAAACCCGTAGTGGATGTTGAAGCCGTGGGCAAAAAGCAGCGCGGCACCGGGCCGGAGGTGCGGCTCGATTGCATTTGTGTACAGATCGGGCTGCACCATGTCGGGCGTCAGCACGGCCACCACATCGGCACCGCTCACGGCATCGGCCGGCGTGGCGACGTTCAAGCCGTCATCAATGGCGCGCTGCCATGACGGGCCGTCGGGCCGGGCGCCGACCACAACGTTCAGGCCGGAATCGTGCAGGTTGAGCGCGTGGGCGCGCCCCTGGCTGCCATAACCCAAAACGGCAATGCGGGCGTGATCGAGCGTTTGACTGGTTTCATTGTTCATTTCATT
>DATGTG010000119.1:0-5565 GCA_035301965.1 Wenzhouxiangella sp.
AATGATAAAGCGGTCAGGGCAGTGTGACTTGAACAGGCTGTCGCGGTAGGAGAACCGGCAATCGGGTCGGCCCAGCGTGACAAATTCTCTTTCCTGCAGGTCGAAGGCCCGCAGCCTTTCGAACACATCGGCCAGCTCAACTCCGTACGCGCCGATGTTCTGCACCGGGGCGGCACCCACCGAGCCGGGGATCATGACCAGGTTTTCCATGCCGTGCAGCTGTTCATCAAGGCAGCGGCGCACCAGCGCATGCCAGTTTTCACCGGCACCGGCGGTAACCAGCACGCTGTCGCCGGCTTCGGAAAATTCAATTCCGCGAATGCGGTTGAGCAGGATGCAGCCCGGGTAGTCGCCCACAAAGACGGTGTTGGAACCTTCACCCAGCAAACGCATGGGCCGCTCATCCGCTGGCAGGACCGTGAGTTGTTCGGGGTGGCTGATGCGCACCAGCCGGGCCGCGGTGGCCGGCAATGAAAATGTGTTCAGCCCTGTCAGGTCGGCCCTGAAAGAAGGTTTTGGCTCAGGCGGTTTCGGCACGGTTTTTGGCGGATTTGTTCCACGCCTTTGCGCATTGCCCGATCAGGGCCGGGCCGCGATAGATAAAACCGGTGTAGATCTGTACAAGATCGGCACCGGCCTGTTGTTTGTCGACGGCGTCCTGCGCCTGCGTGATGCCGCCCACTCCGATGATGGGAAAGTCGGGGCCCAGCGTGCGCCGGGCCACAACCAGAACCTGGTCGGCCATGGCCTTGAGCGGCGCACCGCTGAGGCCGCCGACTTCATTGGCGTGAGCGTGGCCGCTGATTGCAGAACGCTCAACTGTGGTGTTGGTGGCCAGCAGTCCGTCCATGCCGGATTCTGCGATAACCTTGAGCGAGGCGTTGAGGGCCTGCGCGTTCCAGTCGGGCGCAATCTTGACCAGCAGCGGACGCTTCCTGCCGTGTTCTGTCGCCAGCCGGTTGCGGATTGCCACCAGCTCGGACAACAATTCGCGCAGCGGGCCGGTGTCCTGCAGTTCGCGCAGGTTGGCGGTGTTGGGTGATGAGACATTGACCGTGACGTAGTCACAGTGCGGATAGACGCGCTTGAGGCAATGGCTGTAGTCCCCCGGCGCTTCATCCACCGGTGTTTCCTTCTGCTTGCCGATGTTGGCGCCGACAACACCCTTGAAGCGGCGCTTGATCAGATTGGCGACCAGGTGGTCGACGCCCCTGTTGTTGAAGCCCAGTCGGTTGATGATGGCCTGGTGCTCGGGCAGCCTGAACATGCGCGGCCGCGCGTTGCCGGCCTGTGGTTTTGGGGTGACGGTGCCGACCTCGATAAAGCCGAAGCCAAGCCCGCCGAGTGCATCGATGTAGTCGCCGTTCTTGTCCAGGCCGGCGGCCAGCCCGACGGGGTTGGGGAATTCCAGCCCCATGAGGCTGACCGGCCGGGCAGGCGGGCGCCCGGCCATGAGCCGGGGCAGCCCAACGAGCTGCCCGGCACACAGCGACTTGAGCGCCACTTCATGCGCCGCTTCGGGCGGCAGCATGAAAAGGCTTTTTCTGAGCCAGCCGTACATTCAGCGGCCGGCCGTCAGCAAGCTGGACGGAGCCTGGGCAATCACAGCTCGAACTTGATGCCCTGGGCCAGCGGCAGGTCGGATGACCAGTTGACGGTGTTTGTCTGTCGGCGCATGTAGGCCTTCCATGAATCCGAACCGGATTCGCGTCCGCCGCCGGTTTCCTTTTCACCGCCAAAGGCGCCGCCGATTTCGGCGCCGGAGGTGCCGATGTTGACGTTGGCAATTCCGCAGTCCGACCCCTGGTGTGACAGGAAGTACTCGGCGCGGCGCAAATCGGTGGTGAAGATTGATGAAGACAGGCCCTGGGGAACATCATTTTGCATGGCAACGGCGTCTTCCAGGCGGCTGAATTTCATGACGTACAGGATGGGCGCAAAGGTTTCTTCCTGGACGATGTCCCAGTGGTTTTCCGCCTCGATAATGGTGGGCTCGACAAATGAGCCCTGGCGGTCGATGCGCTTGCCTCCGGTGAGCACCTTGCCGCCGGCTTCGGTGGCGCGAGCCACGGCCTGCTCGAAGTTTTTGACGGCGTTTTCATCTGTCAGCGGGCCCATAAGCGTATCTTTATCCAGCGGGTCGCCAATGCGAACCTGGCCATAGGCGTTGACCAGTGCCTCTATCGTCTGGTCGTAAATGGCTTCGTGCACAAACAGCCGGCGCGTGGTGGTGCAGCGCTGGCCGGCGGTGCCCACGGCACCGAACACGATGGCCGGTATGGCCAGATCAGGATCGGCGGTTTCATCGACTATGATGGCGTTGTTGCCACCCAGTTCCAGCAGGCTTTTGCCCATGCGTGCAGCCACGCGCTCGCCGACCATGCGGCCAACCTTGCTCGAGCCGGTGAATGACATCAGGTCAACGCGCCTGTCATCAATGAAGCGGTTTGACAGCTCGTGGCCGGATTCCATGAACGAGGTGAAAATGGGCGGGTAGTCGGTGTCGGCCAGCGCCTCGTTGACGATATTCTGAACCGCCACGGCGCACAGGGCCCCCTTGGGGCTGGGCTTCCAGACCGTGGCGTTGCCGCAGATGGCGGACAGGAAGGCGTTCCAGGCCCATACGGCCACCGGAAAGTTGAAGGCGGTGGAAACGCCCACCACGCCCAGCGGATGCCACTGCTCAAACAGGCGATGGCCGGGGCGCTCGGAATGCATGGAGTAGCCATACAGCATGCGCGACTGGCCCAGGGCCAGGTCGCCGATATCAATCATTTCCTGGACTTCACCATCGCCTTCGGGCTTGATCTTGCCCATTTCCAGCGCAACGAGTGAGCCCAGCGCATCTTGATAGTCGCGCAGGGCATCGTTGGCCAGGCGCACCGCGTTGCCGCGTTCGGGCGCGGGCACCAGCCGCCAGGCCGCAGCCGTTTCACGGGCCGTGGTCAGAACTTTTTCGTAGTCCTCAACGGTTGCAGCGCTGATGCGGGCAATGACCCCGCCGGTGGTTGGGTTGATGGAGTCAAACAGGTTTTCTTCACGGATTTCTGCAAATTGTCCGGGGCCGAAGCACGCGCCGGGGTTGACGTCTTCAAGACCCAGACGTTTGAGTAGCTGGTTGTGGTCGCTCATGTTTGTCTCTTCCTGGAGGGGTTGTGCATGTGTCAAACAGGCTATTATCGCATTCTGGGGCCAACGGTTCACGGTCGCGCCGTGATATTCTTTGGGCGAGGAAAAATTGCAATTCATGAACTATCCGGCCGGGCCACGGTCTTCATTACAACGTGAGCCCGGTCGTTTGTGCATAAAAGGACGGGGAAGCCCCCGATGAACGAGCGGGAAGTCGATCAAGAACTGGTAGAGCGTGTACAAAATGGCGACAAGTCGGCCTTTGACGTGCTGGTTGGAAAGTACCAGCACAAAATCATCAGCCTGGTGACCCGCTATGTTAATGACCACGCTGAAGCAATGGATGTTGCCCAGGAGGCCTTTATCAAGGCTTACCGGGCCATCGGCCGGTTTCGCGGCGACAGCGCCTTTTACACGTGGCTTTACCGGATTGCCGTCAACACGGCCAAAAATCACCTTGTGGCCCAGAGCCGCCGCCCGCCCCGCAGCGATGTTGATGCCCAGGATGCGGAACAATTTCACGTTGATTCGCGTCTCAAGGAACAGGGCTCGCCCGAACATGATGCCCTGCGCGGTGAACTGGAGCGCACCATTCACCAGGCCATTGCCGACCTGCCCGATGATTTGCGGGTCGCCATTACCCTGCGCGAGTTTGACGGCATGAGCTATGAAGACATTGCAACCACCATGGACTGCCCGATCGGAACTGTCCGGTCGCGAATTTTCAGGGCTCGTGAAGCCATAGACAAGCGGCTGCGCCCGCTTCTTGATGATTAACAGGATGTTTGCGTTATGACTGAATCCCGGGAAAATCTGTCGTGCCTGATGGACGGCGAACTGGATCGCAGGGGGAGACGGTTTTTGCTGCGTCGCCTGGCAGGCGATTCGGAGCTGAAAGCAAGCTGGAACCGAATGCACATGGTGCGCGCCTGTATTCAGGGCGATGCGCTTGCAGGGGCGGATTTTGCCAGCAGGGTGGCCGCTGCAATTGAGGCTGAGTCGACGCCCAAACGGAACGTTTCGTCACGACTGTTGCGGCCTGCTGCAGGCACGGCCATTGCCGCCAGCGTGGCGGTGATGGCGCTGATCGGTTTCAACGCCAGCGTCATGGACAGTTCAGATGGCACCACGCAGCTGTCTGGCGAGGTGCAAAGCTTTGTCAGCCAGCCGACATCGCTGGATCGAGACTTCGTCCAGCCGCCGGTTCCGGTCAGTTTTTCCGAAGACCGGCAAAGCCGGCAGGCCCAGCGTCACCGTCTGAGCAGCTATGTCATGCGGCATCACCAGGCGGCGGGCAGCACCGGCTTTGTCTCCTGGGTGCCCATCGTGGCCGACATGAATGAGCAGCAGCTGCCGGTGATGACGGTGGACAGCAGCCACCCCGACAGCAATCACCAGGAAGCCAACCCCTGAGATTGCCCATGCGCGAATTGATTTCTCGTCGAGGACTAAGCGTGCTGCTGGCCGGGTTTGCGCTTGCGGCAGCCACAACGGGCTGGGCCGAGGACAGCGTCAGAAATTGGCTGGACCGCATGTCGCGAGCGGTCGAGACACTGGATTACAAGGGCACCCTGGTTCATGTTCACAACGGCCAGGTTGACACTCTGAAGATTGTTCATCGTGCTGATGACAGCGGTGTGCGCCAGCGCATCTATTCCATTGACGGTGCCAGGCGCGAGGTCATTCGCTCGGGCGACAGCGTGCGCTGTTTTTTTCCGGGCGATGAGCCGACCATGCTTGAAAGCCAGCTGGCCGGGCGGTTGATGCCGGCGCTGCCGGTCAGTCGCTTGCTGGGCCCTGATTCCGGTTATCAAATGACGCTTGGTGATACCGAACGCGTCGCCGGCATGACGGCCCGGGTTGTCAATATTCAGCCGCGCGATGCCTATCGCTACGGATCCCGTTTGTGGCTTGAGGAGCGAACGGGCATGCTGCTTCGGTATGCGCTGGTTGATCATGATGGCAACCGGATTCAGCAACTGTCTTTTACGGCCATTGAGCTGGGCGCAAAAATTTCGGACGCCGAGCTGGAACCGGAACTGTCGGGGCGACATTTTGCCATCCGGTCCGCCGATGAGGCGCTGCGTTCAGGCAGTGCGCCGGTTACGCCCATATCGGTTCAGCCACAGGTGCCAAGCGGATTCAGGCTGGTCAACGCCGGCCGTGGACACGGAACCGACGGCAATGAATTCGAGCACCTGCTGTTCAGTGATGGCCTGTCCAGCTTTTCAATCTACATTGAACCGGCAGCAGGCAAATCAACCGATGCGGGCATTGAGGCGCTGGGCCCCGTGCATGTCTACACAACCCGCAGCACAGGGTATCAATACACCGTAATTGGCGAAGTGCCTGCCGAGACCGTTGGCTACGTGGGGCGTCAGCTGCGTCACGGCGGCAGACAGTCAGTTCGTCACTGAGCGCGGTTGCCGTGATCTG
>DATGTG010000120.1:0-6171 GCA_035301965.1 Wenzhouxiangella sp.
CCGCCCCGGCCGTTGGGATAGTTCTCGCCCACCGTGTCCTGCCTGACTTCCAGCTGCAGCTGGATTCTGTTGTCGGGCGTGATCAGCGGCGTTGCTCTCAGCTCAAGCACGGCGTCCTTGAACTGCACGTTGATGGCGCCGGCCTGTCCGCCGCCCTGGGTGGATTCATACGGAATTTCGACACCCTGGCGAATATAGGCTTCGGCCTGGTTGGCGGTGATGACGCGCGGCGTTGAAACAATCTCACCGCGCCCCTCGCTTTCCAGGGCGCTGAGCTCAAGATCGAGCAGAAAGTCTGCAGCCAGTACGCTGACGCCCAGGCTGCCGGTCGGATTGGCCACCGGCAGGTTGACGTTGAGCCGGTCTTCAAGGCTGGGAATGCCCACCGGAGTGCTTGACCCGGAGCCTTCACGGCGATTGGCGAGGCCATCGCGGATCATTCCGTCGGCGCCTTCGCTGTTTGAAGCCAGCGTGTAGAGGTTGCCGCGCGAATCCTGGCGCGCGCCGCTGACGCCAAAGCGCACGCCCAGCTCATGATTGAAGTCGCTGCGCGCAATAACAATTCTTGATTCGATATGCACCTGGCGAACCGGGCGGTCGAGCTCTTCCACAAGATCGCGCACGCCATCGAGACGATCGGCGGTGTCATGAACCAGAAGCGTGTTGGTGCGCTGGTCAACCGTTACCGAACCGCGCGCGGACAGCAGGCCCGCCGTCCCGCTGTCATCACTGCCATCACCGCCGCTCTCTCCTGTGGCCGTCTGGATCAGATCGGCCATTTCACTTCCGTTGGCGTAGCTGAGCGGAATAATGGCGGTGCGCAGGGGCTCCAGGGTTTGCCGCTCGGCGCGCGCCTTGAGTATGGCCTGCTCGCGCGTGGCAATTTCATCGGTGGGCGCAATCCAGATCACGTTGCCGGATTCACGCATGTCCAGATTCTTGGTTTCGAGGACGATATCCAGCGCCTGGTCCCACGGCACGTTGGTCAGCCTCAGGGTAAGGTTGCCGCCCACCGAGTCGGACACCACCACGTTCTTTTCCGATACATCGGCAATCAGCGCCAGAACCGAACGAATGGGAATGTCCTGGAAGTTGAGGGTAATTCGGTTGCCCTCGTAGTCACGCTCTTCAAAAAAGGTGACCTCCCTGTCCTTGGCGGTTTCGCGCCTGGCTTCGCTGACCTCAACCACCACCTGGCCGCCGGACTGGTAGGCCAGGTATTCGTAGGGCCCGGCAATGTCGAGGCTGATACGCACGTTGTCGCCGCGCTGCTGCGGGGTGATCATCTGCACCGGTGTGGCGAAATCAGACACATCCAGACGCTGGTACAGGTCTTGCGGCAGATGGGCATTGAGAAGGTCCACGTTAAGCCCGCCGGTGCGCTGGTTGGCATACAGGGTGATATCCGATCCGTCCAGCGCAACCAGCACGCGGCTTTCGCCATCCGTGCCGCGCCGGAAGTCAAATCCCTCGACCTCGAACGACCGGTCACTTGCAGAATGACTGGAAACTGTGGCGGTTGCCGCACTGGAAGCGCTCGCAGGCGATGTGTCTCCGGTCTGGACAGCCAGAACAATCTGGCGCCCCGAGACATCTATGTCATACGGTGCCATGCGGGACAGGTCGATGACCACCCGGGTGCGCTCATCCGCGCTCATTGCCGTATAACTCTTGACCGGCCCGGACCGCACCGGACTGTCGGACACGTTGATCGCCGAGCGCGTGTCGGAAAGCTCGACAATGATCCTGGCCGGGTCATCAGTGGTAAACACGTTTGGTACGTCGGCCCTTGTATCAAGATCAAGCACAAAACGCACCTCGTCGGAACTGCTTTCAACCTGGATATCGGTCAGCTCCGCGGCCTGCGCCATGGTTGCTGCCAGGAACAGCCCAAGTAGAAACGTCAGCGCCTTGCTACTGCTGCTCATTATCCGTCTCCCGTTTGTCCTTCTGCCTTTCATCACCCATGAAGACATGCTCATATTTCTAATTTCCTTGCCGATATTCATCAGTTATCTTCCGGCATGGTGACGCGCACCGAGCGCTCCTGCCAGCCGCCACGGCCATCCCTTACCAGCTCCCGAACCTCGACTTGGCCACTGCGTACCGCCTTGACCAGTCCATGGTTCTGCCCCATGTAGTCCCCTTCCTTCACGCGATGCACAACGGACTCGTTGTCCTGAACAAGCGCAAAGAGCGTATCGTTGATGGTCATGGTGCCGACCATTTCAAGCGTGTCGAGCGGGAACCCTTCGAGATATTCCTTGCGACGATTGGGTATGGGCCGGGGGCCATCGCTTGTCGATGCGGAATCCTCTTCGGCATCGGCATCATCCTCGTCATTGCGAATTGCCGCCCGGAACGGATCGCGTGCATCAGCGGCGTTGTAAACGACCGGCTCGGGTGTATGCAGCGGCGGCACCGGCTCTATTGGCTCGGCCTCACGGGCACGCATTTCCCTGGTCCAATCCTGCAGGTCACCGGTTCCTCTCTGGCAGCCGGCCAGAATTGCCGCGAGCAAAAGCAGCAGAAAAACTCGTGTCAGCTGATTCATTTTGCCCCTCCTGCCGATGCGCCTTCTTCCTCTTCGTCAAGATAGCGATAGGTGGTCAGCACGCCTTCGAGCTTGAGCCGGTTTTTTGAATCCTTGACGGGCTCAAGCGAAATGTCGCGCATGGTCAGAATAACGCCGCGCGACAGGGACGCCACCGCGCTGACAAAATTGCCAAATTCATGATAGGCGCCCACCATGCGCACCTTGATCGGCTTTTCAACGTAGAAGTCCCGCATGATCTCGTTTTGCGGCTCAAACAGCTCGTTGTCTATCCCCGCCCCGAGCGCCGTTTGGGAAATATCAATCAAAAGCGCCGGCATTTCGGTTCTTGACGGCAGCTGCATCAACATGGATTCCAGCATTTCCTCCATTTCAGCCAGCTGCTTTTCATAGGCCGGCAGGTTGGCCGCTTTTTGCTGCTTGGTCTTGAATTCGCTCTTGAGCGTTTCTTCGGTGCGTTCGTGGTTGGCCAGCGTTTCCCGCTTTTCCTTGATGATGTAGAAATAGCCGCCAACCAGAATCAGCACCGCGACAATGATTAGCAGAATCGCCTTGACCCCGAACGAGGCCGAGCCGATGTTCTTGAAATCAAGATCCCTGAGTTCGGAAAGATCCATGAATCAGCCCTCCCCTCCGTCACGTTCATCGTCACTGGCTGCTTGAGGCGAGGCCAGCGTTGAGCGCAGCTCAAAATCAAACCGTTCGGCCTGACCGTCCTCATTTTTGCCCAGGGCCTGGATAATTCGCAGGGTGGGATCGTGCAGCCAGTCAGCCGCTTCAATATTGCTCATGTAGTCGGACACCCTCGTTTCTGATTCGCTGACGCCCTTGATGGTGAGCGCAGAGCCGCGCTGGCCAACTGTTGACAGCCGTATCCCCTCCGGCACGGTGGTTGCCAGGGAATTGAAAAGATGAACCATCAGCGAGCGGTTTTCCTGCAGCTGTTCAATGACATTCTTTCTGGCCAGAAGGCTGTCCCGGGTGGCCTCCAGCCCTTCAATGCTGGCAATGTCCCTGTCGAGCTTCTTGATTTCGCCCTGCAGGTAGCTGTTGCGGTTTTGCTGCCCGCTGATCTGCTTGCCCACCAGATATGACCCCAAAAAGACCAGCAGCGCCGCGACAACGATGGTGCCGACGAACGCTGTCATGAAGTTCTTTTGACGCTGCTGGCGCAGTTCTTCACGCCATGGCAGCAGGTTGATTCTAATCATCAGTCAAACCCTCGCAATGCCAGTCCGCAGGCGGTTGTCAGCGCTGTACGTGCCCGCTCCAGGCGGGCCGCATCTATGGACCGCGCCAGGCGCATCCCTTCAATTGGCCCAGCCACCTCGCAGGACATGCCGACCTCATCGCCCACTGCCTCGGCCAGCCCCGGCGTGGCCGCGGCCCCGCCCGTAAGGAAAAGAGTGTTGATGGCTGAGTAGCTGTTGGACGAAGAATAAAACTGCAGCGCACGGCCTATCTGCTGGATGATGCCCTGCCGGTAGGGCTCGAGTATTTCATCCTCAAAACCTGCCGGCGGCTCCTCGCCGCGCTGCAGAAAAGAGGCCTCGTGGGCTGTCATGCCGTAGCGGCGCATGCAGTCATCAATCAGCTGCTGGCCGCCGAAATCGTGTTCACGGCTGTAGATCACGCGCCCGTCGCGCAGCACCAGCAGCGTCGAGGAACTCGACCCCATGTCCAGCACGCCTATGGCTTCATCGGCGGCAATGCCGGCATGGGTGCGAACCAGTTCAAAGGCGTTGGCCACGGCGTAGGAGACGATATCGACGGTACGCAGGTTGAGATCCACCAGGCCGGCGATCTCGCGCAGCGTGTCGACATGCTCGGTTTTGGTGGCCGACAGCAGCACTTCAAAAACTTCGGAACTGCGCGGGGCCGGCCCCAGAACGGCAAAATCGAGGCTGACCTCCTCGCGCGGATAGGGAATGTACTGTCCCGCCTCCACCTCGATCTGGGCCTCGATGTCATCTTCGGACAGATCGGCGGGCACGTTGACCACTTTGGTGATGACGGCCGATCCGCCCACCGCCATGGCACAGTCGCGGGCCTTGCTGCGCGACTGCTTGATGGCCCGCCTGATGGCCTCGGCCACGCGATCCGGGGCAACGATGTTGCCATCGGAAAACGTGTCTTCGGGCATCGGCTCCACGGCAAATGCTTCCAGCCGGTAGCCCGAGCCACTCTTGCCAAGCTGCACAAGCTTGATGCTGCTTTCGCCGATGTCTATCCCCAGCAGGGGAACGGGGGCCTTCCCTAAAAACCTACCTAATATATTGCTCATGATTGTTATTCATGCCCTCTGGCTGGCGGTGTTCTCCCGACCGTTTCAACCTGTTTGCCCGCCCTTCAACGTGGCGGGTCGGCTGGACGCAGGCGATGTGCTACCCTCTGCTGATTCAGTCGCCCGGATCTCAATCAGGGCACTTTCAGACCACTTTTGCGTCCAAGACAAGCATCAATTCAACCTGCCTTCTATCTACATTTACCACAACTGATGATCCGAATAAAGCCTTTAATAGTTTTTTCTATCCGCATGTTTTTGTTGCTGTTCACTCTAGCAGCAATTGCAGCGCTTGTGGTATGGCTGACAATCGTGCCGTCTTTGCCATCGGTCGAATCGCTCAAGAGCATTCAGCTGCAGGTGCCGCTGCGCATCTATTCAGCCGACAACCGGCTGCTCGCCGAAATAGGTGAACAGCGCCGCCGGCCGGTCACTCTCGACCAGATCCCGGAGCAGCTCAAGCATGCCTTCCTGGCCGCAGAAGACGACCGTTTCTACCAGCACCCCGGCGTTGACTGGCGCGGCACCCTGCGGGCCGTCTGGCTTTATGCCCGCAGCATGGGCAAGGGCCGCGTTGCCGGCGGCAGCACCATTACCCAGCAGGTTGCACGACGTTTCTTTTTGTCGACCGACTACACCCTCACTCGCAAACTGCGTGAAATGCTGCTGGCCTTCAAGATCGAGCGCGAGCTCGACAAGGACGAAATTCTTGAGCTCTATCTCAACAAGGAATTTCTTGGCCATCGCGCCTACGGCATTGCCGCGGCTGCGCAAGTTTACTACGGAAAGGATCCGCACGAGCTGTCACTGGCAGAAATGGCCATGCTGGCCGGACTGCCCAAGGCGCCGTCGCGCGACAATCCGTTGACCAACCCCGCGGCCGCCATGGGCCGGCGCGACTGGATACTGGGCCGGCTGCTGCAGCTTGGCTATATTGATCGCAAGGACTACCGGCAAGCCGTCTCCAGCCCCAATACAGCTCAATACCACGGCCCCGTCATTGAGCTGGACTCGCCCTGGATTGCCGAAATGGCGCGCCGTGATGTGGTGGAGGCGGTTGGCCCGGAGGCTGCCTACAACAATGGCCTGATTGCCACAACCACCATACGCTCTGACCTTCAAAAAGCGGCCAACCGTGCGGTCAGAAGCGGTCTGGTCGACTACGATCACCGCCACGGCTGGCGCGGTGCCGAAGCCTGCCTGGACGTTGACCAGATTGATCGACCCGAAGTGGTTGCAGAACATCTTGCAGCCCTGCGGCCGATCGTCGACCTTGTGCCGGCGCTGGTTGTTTCCGCCGACGCACAGGCCGCAACCCTGCAGCTGGCGGACG
>DATGTG010000121.1:0-5053 GCA_035301965.1 Wenzhouxiangella sp.
TGAAACTGCTTGTAGCCGCCGCCCTGCTGCTGGGCGTGGCGATTGTGGTTGCTGGATGGCTTGCGCTGCGCGCCAGCCTGCCGCAGCTGGACGGTGAACAGCCGCTGGCCGGGCTGGGCACCGCGGTTGAGCTGCAGCGCGATGCGCTGGGCACGGTGACCATTGACGCGCACAGCAGGCTGGATGCCATCCGCGCGCTGGGATTTGTGCATGGCCAGGAACGTTTTTTTGAAATGGATCTGATGCGCCGCCTGGCGGCCGGCGAGCTGGCCGCGCTGCTGGGCGTCGACGCAGTGGATATGGACAGGAAACAGCGCGTGCACCGTATGCGAGCGCGCATGCAGACGCAGATGACGCGGCTGGGCCCCGATGATATTGAGCAGCTGCAGGCCTATGCCGACGGCATCAACGCCGGGCTGGATGCGCTCGGAGCCCGGCCGTGGGCCTACTGGCTGCTGCAGCAAAAGCCGCAGGCCTGGCGGCCGGAGGATTCCTTGCTGGCGGGCATGGCCATGTATTTTGATCTGCAGGGCGGCGACAACGAGGAGGAGCTGGCGCTGTGGTTTGCAAGGGATCACCTGCCGCCGGCCATTTATTCCCTGCTGGCGCACGCGGGCAGCGACCACGACGCGCCGCTGGACGGCCGCATTGCAGGCAATGCCGAGCTGCCGGGGCCGGATGAGGTGGATGTTTCATCGTTCAAGCCCGACCAGGGTGCCGATGATGAACTTGTCGACGATCCGCTAAGCCCGGGCAGCAACAATTTTGCCGTGGCCGGCAACCTGACCGCCGACGGCAGGGCGCTGGTGGCCGACGACATGCACCTGGGACTGGCCGCCCCCAATATCTGGTTTCGTGCCCGGCTGCGCTACGCCGATGTCAAAGCACCCGGCGGCTGGGTGGACGTGCAGGGCTTTACCCTGCCCGGGCTGCCGGCGGTGGTTGTCGGCAGCAACGGTCATATTGCCTGGGGCTTTACCAACAGCTACGCCGACACCATGGACTGGCGGGTGGAAACACCGTGCAGCGAGGAACAGCAGAACGACTGCGCCCCGCTGCGCCAATTTGAAGAGCGCATCGAGGTGGCCAACAGCAAGCCGGTTGATCTGACCGTGGAGGAGTCCGACTGGGGGCCGGTGCTGAAGCACGCCGGTGACGAGGACGAACGCGTGCTCACGCTGCGCTGGGTGGCCCATCTGCCCGACGCCATCAACCTGGGCCTGAGCCAGTTTGCCGCGGCCGCCAGCGTGGACGAGGCGCTGGCGGCCGCCGACACCACGGCCGTGCCGGCGCAGAACCTGGTGGTGGGCGATGCCGACGGCCGGATTGCCTGGCGCATTCTTGGCGTCCTGCCCGCACGGGCAACGGGCTGCCGCCCGGAAAGACCGATGGAAAATGCGGACTATGCTGCCTGCCCGCCCTGGCCTGCCACCACCCGGGGGCACCCGGTGATTCGCTCGCCGCAGATGGACAGGCTGTGGACGGCCAACGCGCGCGTTGTGAGCGGCGAGGCGCTGGAGCGGCTGGGCGACGGCGGCTACGCGCTGGGCGCACGCGCCGCGCAGATTCGCGACAGCCTGCTGGCCGCCGATTCATTTGACGAACAGGCCCTGCTGGACATTCAGCTGGATGATCGTGCCCTGTTTCTGGCGCCCTGGCATGCGCTTTTGATGAATCGTGCCGACGTGGCACAGAGCCCGGCGCTGCAGACGCTGGCCGATGCGGCCAAAACCTGGGGTGGCCGCGCCGCTGTGGATTCGGCCAGCTACCGCCTGGTGCGCCACTGGCGGCTGGCGGTGCACGACCTGATTGACCGCGGGCTGACGGCCCCGGCGCGTGAAGCACTGGACGGCTCCATCATCAGCGTGCCCGGGTTTTCGGAAGGCGTTGTCTGGCCGCTGGTAACACAGCGGCCGGCTCATCTGCTGCCGCCCGACTACGGCCGCTGGGACGATCTGTTCGAGCAGGCGGCGCAGATCGTCCGCGACGACCTCGAAGATGCCGGACCGCTGACCGAGCACACCTGGGGCGAGCGCAACACCAGCCATATCTGTCATCCGCTGGCCGTGGCCGTTCCCATCGTGGGCCGGAGGTTTTTGTGCATGCCTCACCAGCCCCTGCCGGGCGACAGCCACATGCCGCGGGTGCAGGGCGTGGGCATGGGTGCCTCGCAGCGCATGGTGGTGGCCCCCGGCAACGAAGCGGCCGGCATCATCCACATGCCGGGCGGACAAAGCGGCCACCCGCTGTCGCCGTTCTGGGGCGCCGGGCACAACGACTGGGCTGAAGGCCGACCATCGCCCTTTTTGCCCGGCTACGCCAAACACGAGCTGCGGCTGGTGCCGAATTCTGCACACTGACGGCGCTTTAGCCAATCACAACCTCGACTGCGTACAGACCCGGTCACTCACCGGGCCTGTACGACGGGCTTTCACTCAAACACAACCTTCATGCGATTGTCGCCGGCCACGCGGTCAATAAGCTTGTTGTAGGGATCAATGCCAACTTCATGCGGCTTTTCGTCAACGTGAAGCTCAATGATGTTTTCACCGTCTTCAACGTCATGACGGGCCAGGTAAACCACCTTTTCATCACCGCCGTTGCTGCCCCGGGCAAAGATGCCGATATCCACCGGCACATCCATGGGTGCAGCGGTTTCTGCGCCGTCGCCGCCGGCCACGGTCTTGCCCACCTGCACCCGCATGCGAACATCCCACCCGCCCTGTTCGGATTCGGTCGCCACCGCATCCAGCACGCGGTTGTCATACAGGGTGATGTGACGGAACCAGTCGTCGATAACGGCCTGCCATTCAGGGCCGGCGGCCAGCTCCAGCGCGGTCAGGAAATTGTTGGTGTTGACGTACGGCGGCTGCTGAAATCCATAATCGACAAGAAACTGTTTGAGCATGCTGTTGAAGCTGCGCTCGCCGATGTAGTCCTGCAGGGCATACATGACCATGGAACCCTTGCGATAGTGAATATAGCCCTGGTTTTCGACCCGGGCCAGCGGCCGTTCACGGCCCGTCTCGCCGGCGCGTCCATGCAGGTACTGATCCAGCTCGTAGCGCAGGAACTTTCGTACCGCATTCTCGCCTTCACTTTCGCGCAGCACCATCAGGGCCGAGTATTGCGCCAGCGCCTCGCTGAGCAGCGTGGAACCCTGCATGTCGGCACCAATGACACGGTGGGCCCACCACTGATGCGCCATTTCATGGGCGGTGATATCGGTGACGTAATCCAGATCGTCGGGGTCGCGCAGATCGGCGATAAAGCCGATGCTTTCTGAAAACGGGATGGTATTGGCAAAGGCCTGCGCGAAGCTGGCATAGCCCGGAAATTCGAGAATGCGCACTTGATCGAACTGATAGGGCGTGAATTCGCGGTTGAAATAATCCAGCGATTTTTTGACGGCCGCAATCATGCGCTCCACGTTGTAGTCGTGCTGCGGGTGATGGTAGACCTCGATGTCCACGCCGGCATGATGATCACGCTCAACCGCATAGCGTGCCGACATGAAAGAGAAGAAGTTGAGCATGGGCTGATCCATTTGATAATGGAAGCAGCGCTGTCCGTCGTTACGGCTCCACTCGTGCACCAGTTTGCCCGGCGCCATGGCAATCTGGTCGGCGACGGTGCATACGGTGGCGTCAAATTCTATCCAGTCGGCGTCGTGGCTGATGTAGGTGTTGGCGCGCGCCTGTTCATCGTCGCTGAGCGGCGGCATGCGCGGCAGGTCGGGGTCCAGGCCGTGCTTGCGCCGCTTGCTGCGATCGATCAGCTGGGCGCCACGGTTGTAGGACAGCTGCGGAAACAGCATGGCGTTGTTGACAAAGGTGCCGTTGGCCACCAGGCCGTCCGGGCTGCCCCGGTTGGTGAAGCCCCTGGGCTGCCAGTCCAGCTCAAACTCCAGATCCATGCCCTGCCCCGGCGCCAGCGGCTCGTTCAGCCTGAATACACGAATACCCATTTCAGGGTTGTCGTGCTCGATTTCATGCGCAGGCATGCGCCACTGCCTGATGGCCTTGTGGCTTTTGGGCATGAAGGCATCGAATTCCATGTACAGGGTGTCAATGGGCTCATCGTGCCTGTTGACGAGCCGGTAGTGACCCTTGAGCGCCAGCCGCCTGTCGTAGGGATGAATGTCCACCTCGGCGCTTGCGCGGACAATGCGCGGCTGGGCCAGATCGGCATAGTGGGCATAGTTTTTTTCGTAGTCTGCCTGGCGGGCCTCGCTTTTGCTGGTCGGCAGATAGGCGTTGAGCACCATGGTGTTGTAGTAGTTCCAGATGCCGGTGCCGACAAAACCGGCCAGCGCCGCGGCCAGCGTGATTCTGGCCGGAGGGCCGAAGCGCGCTGCCGCCTGCCTGAAGCGGATTTTCCAGGTCAGATCGGTGCCGCGCACCCACAACAGCACGGTGAGCACGATCAGGCCCAGCGCAAAGAACCCCCAGTAGGCATAAAACCACAGTGCACCCTGCCAGAAATGACCGAAACCGTTCATGTCCGAATACGGGGCATCGGGCGCGCCGGCAAAAATGTACAGATTGCTTTCCAGGTGCATCATGGCAAACAGAATGCTTGTGGCCAGCACGGCAATGGTGAGCAGATAGCCCATGAACTTGTTGTTGGCCAGAATCTGCATGAAGACGGCCAGCACGGCCACCAGCACCAGGGGAATGGCGTCAAGCGCCAGCCCGCGCACATACAGCAGCGGCTCCAGGTGCGTGTAGCCATGAATCAGCTGCCAGCCCATGCACCACAGCGCGCCGAGGGCCAGAAAGACTAAGATGACCAACATCAGCGCCGCCAGCTGTGACGCCAGCAGGACACTGCTGGGGGCTGGCAGGGCGTCCCTCAGCTCGCTGGTTTCAAGACTGCGGTCGCGCCAGATCAGCTCGCCCGAATAAAAGATCAGAATGATCCACAGCAGAAACTGGAAGCTGAACTGCATGGCCTCCAGCATGGTGGAGGTCACCGGATAGACGGTGGTGCCATAAATCATCTCGCTGGCGCTGAGCGTGGCAGTGAGATTGGCCAGCCCCAGCAGCAGCAT
>DATGTG010000122.1:0-4611 GCA_035301965.1 Wenzhouxiangella sp.
CCATGACCATCTTGAAGAGGCGCTTGCGCGCAATCCCATTCTGGTCACCGCGCTCAACCCCATCATCGGCTACGAAAAAGGCGCGGCGGCCGCCAAAAAGGCCTATGCAGAAGGCCGGCCCATTCTGGATGTTGCGGCGGAAATGACGGATTTGTCGCGTGAGGAACTGGAAGCGCTGCTTGATCCGCTCAAGCTGACCCGGGGAGGGCTGTAAGCTGGCCCGCAGCAGCCCCTACATCACGCCCGAAGGGCATCGTGCCCTGCAGGACGAGCTGAAGTACCTGTGGCAGAAAAAACGCCCGGAAGTGACCCGGGCGGTCACGGCCGCTGCCGCCGAGGGCGACCGCTCGGAAAACGCCGAATACATCTATCGCAAGAAGCAGCTGCGCGAAATCGACCGGCGCGTGCGCTACCTGCGCAAGCGCCTGGACGAAGTGCGCCCGGTGCCGCCGCGCAGCGACAAAACCGACAAGGTGTTTTTCGGCGCACACGTCACCCTGCATGAGGAAGACGGAACCGAGGTGCGCTATCGAATTGTCGGCGCCGATGAAACCGACGCCAAGCGCGGCTGGATCTCGGTGGATTCGCCCGTGGCCCGCGCGCTGCTGGGCAAGGCGGTGGGCGAGGAGGTGGCCGTCAGGACACCCACCGGCGAGCGCTGGCTGGAAATTGCCGCGGTTGAATACAACGCGGCTGATGGCGCTTGAAAAGCAAACCGTGGTCTCCATATAGGTGATTGAGCTCGCCGCAAGGGAGCTCGCAACGTCCGGCCCAAGAGGCGGACATTCAACTGAAAACACCGATTGCTTCAAAGGAGAATACGGTTATGACCACGTTTGATCTTTCCCCCCTGTATCGCACGGCCATTGGCTTTGACCGCTTGGCAGACATGCTGACCAGCGCCTCGCGCGTCGACAGCAATGGCTATCCGCCCTACAACATCGAGTCGCTGGGCGAAGACCGTTACCGCATCACCATGGCGGTGGCCGGTTTTGGCAGCGACGAGCTGGATATCGTGTCCGAGCAGAACACGCTGACCATCTCGGGCAGCAAGTCCGAAAGCGCCAAAAGCGAAAAAGGCGAGCGCGAGTTTCTGTATCGCGGCATTGCCAATCGCTCATTCGAGCGCCGCTTCCAGCTGGCCGACCACGTGCGCGTGGCCGGGGCCGACCTGGAAAACGGTCTGCTGCACATCGAGCTCCAGCGCGAGCTGCCCGAGCGCATGAAGCCGCGCAAGATCGAAATCGGCGGCGGCCAGCGCGTGATCGAGGAAAAGGGCGACAAGACTGAAGCGGCCTGAATTCGGGCCCGCGTTTAAAACGCATCAGCCATATATGTCAGTCATGTATACGGGGGCGTCTTCGGACGCCCCTTTTTGTGTAGCATAGCCAGCCATGACAACCTCACGCACCCCCGGCCGGGCATTTCTGTCCGGCCTGTATTTCATTTATCAGTGGCTGGTTTATATCCCGCTGGTGGCGCTGGCAACCCTGGTCGGCGGCATTGCGGCCATCATCGTGGCGCTGCTGATCTCGCCGCGCGCGGCCAACCTTGGCGTCGGCGTCATGTGGGGTCGGGTGCTGGCCTGGCTGGCGCCGGTGCGCGTGGACATGGAAGGACTGGAAAACATCGACCCGGACAAAAGCTACGTGGTGGTGGCCAACCATCAAAGCCAGTTCGACATTCCGGTGGTTTACGGCTGGATAGGGCTGGATTTGCGCTGGATGGCCAAGGCCGAGCTGGGCAAAATCCCCTTTCTCGGCACCGGCAGCCGGGCGGTGGGCCATGTATTCATCGATCGCAGCGATCCCGAGCAGGCCCGCGCCGCCATTGGCCGGGCGGTCAAAAAGCTTGGGCCGGGCAGCGGTCTGCTGTTTTTTGCCGAAGGCACGCGCAGCCGCTCCGGCAAGCTGCTGCCGTTCAAGAAGGGCGCTTTCAGAATTGCCGTTGACCAGCAGCTGCCGGTGCTGCCGGTCACTCTGGTCAATGCCCGCGACATTCTGCCGGCCGGCAGCCTCAGGATTCGCCCCGGCCGGGTGCGGGTGGTGGTGCATCCGCCGCTGCCCACCGAAGGCCTGGAACGCGGACAAAGCGGCGCGCTCAGGCAGCAGTGCCGTGACGTAATTGCCGGCGCCTTGCCGCCGGAACTGCAGTCGTAATGTTTTTGCACCGGCCCGACCCGAAATACACCGGCTCACAGCGGGCCCGGCAGAATCTGTGGCTGGCGGTGCGTCTGACCCTGGTTTTCATTGCGCTGATATGGCTGGTGTTTTTGGTGGATCACGGCGCGCGGCTTGATCTGGCGCGCTTCGGTTTGCGGCCGCGCCAGGCCTCGGGCCTGCTGGGACTGATTACCACGCCGCTTTTGCATGGCGGCCTGGCGCATATCGCATCCAACACCCTGCCGCTGTTTGTGGGCGGCGTGGCGCTGCTGTTTTTGTATCCCAACGCCTCGCTCAGAGCGCTCCCGGCCATGTATGCGGGCAGCTCGGCCGTGGCCTGGTTGTTTGCGCGACCCAGCGTTCATATTGGCGCCAGCGGGCTGGTTTATGCCATTCTGGCCTTTGTTTTCATGTCGGGCCTGCTGCGCCGCGACATGCGCTCGGTGGCTGTATCGCTGGCCATCTGGTTTGTCTACGGTTCCATGCTCGGCGGCATCTTGCCGGCCAACACCCGCATCAGCTGGGAGCTGCACGTCAGCGGCCTGTTCGTTGGACTGGTGCTGGCCTTTGTGTTTCGCCACGTTGACCGGGTGCCGCTCAAGCGCTACGACTGGGAGCTGGAGGAGGATGACGACAGCGACTGGTCGGATCATATGTGGGGCGGCGATGGTGATGATGACTGGTACGATGGGCCGGATGAGTCCGACGGGTCCAATAGCAGCAGCAACAACAATGACAGCGACAACGACAACCGCTGGCTGCACTGACGGGAGCATGTCCCCATGATCAGAAAACTGTTTGGCGCGCTGCTGATCCTGTCGGTGGCCCTGGTGATCCTGGGTTTTCTGCTGCCAGGCAGCGTCAAGGTCGAACGCACGGTGACCATGCAGCATTCCGAACACCTCATTTTTGAAGTCCTGCAGGACATGCGTCATTTTCCGGAATGGGTGCCGTGGCTGGTCGACAGGCCGCAAACCGCCTGGTGGCTTGAAGGCCCGGCCACAGGCGCGGGCGCTACGCTGGTGTGGCGCGAAACGCCGCAGTCGGACGAAAGCCGCATGTGGATAGTTGAAACACAAAGTCCGCGCTGGGTGGGCATGAAAATGGATCTGGCCGGCAATGAATTCGACACCTGGTTTGAAATTGCCCGCGACATTGAGGGCCAGCAGGTCACCTGGGGCATGACCGCCCGCTTCGGGCCGGTTGACCTGGTGGGGCGTTATGTGGGTCTGGCCCTGCCGTATCTGGTGGGGCGCCAATACCAAAACGGGCTCGAAAGCCTGGACAACTATATGGCGCGCACGCCCGGACAGCGGCCGCCGGCACCCAATCGTCGCGAGCACGGCGAAACATGAGCACAGGGCCCGCTCTGCACATTCTGGGCTGCGGCCGGGCCGCGCGGGCTGTTGCGCGCCGCCTGCTGGCCGACGGATATTTGCGCCCCGGGCTGGTTGCCAATCGCAGCCTGGACAGCGCCCGCCGGGCGGTTGAATTCATTGGCGCCGGTGAACCCGTTGCCCAGCTCGACGAGCGCATTGCCGGCGGCTGGCTGATGCTGGGGCTGCCCGATGGACTGTTGGCTCCGGCCAGCCTGCCGCAGCTTCCCGCAGCCCTGAGCCTGGTGTTTCACCTTTCCGGCTCGGCCGAGGCCGGCGTCCTGCGTTCGCTGGGCGAACGGGTGGCCAGCGTACACCCGGTGCGCGCCTTTTCCGATCCGGCGCTGGCCACCAAAAACTTTGCCGGCACCTGGTGCGTGGCCGAGGGCGATGAGGCGGCACTGGACAGGCTGCAGCCGGTCTTCGAGCGGGCCGGCGGGCGCTGGCTGCCGTTTGCGGCGACCGACAAGGCGGCCTGGCACGCCGCCACCGTAACGGCCAGCAATTTTCTGGTCACCATTCACGCGCTGGCGGTGCGGCTGGCCCGGCAGGCCGGGCTGCCCGAAGAACAGGCCGGGCGTGTTCTGGCCGATCTTCAGCAGGGCACGCTCGAATCCGTTGCCGCGCTGGGCAGCCCGCAGGCGCTGACCGGCCCGGTGGAGCGCGGCGATGTGGAAGCCTGCCGCCGCCTGATGCAGGCGGCCGAAAATGCCGGTGGCGATGACAGGGCGCTGTTTGCCAATCTGGCGCAGGCCACGCTGGCGCTGGCCCGTCAAAAGCGCGGCGCGCGCTCGAACGACGCGAGCCTGAAAGACCTGTTTACCTGAAGCCTCAGGGCCAGCGAGTCAAGTCCAGCGTCTGAATATCGTCCTGCCAGCGCCCGACATCGGCCGGCTCGCCAATGCCGCGCGCCAGCGCGGCGGCAAAAAGCTCGCCCGACAGCAGGTTGACCCCCAGCCTTTCCAGATGCGGGTTCCATATCTGGCAGTCGCACAGAATAAAGCCCCATGAATCCAGCGCCTTCATCAGGACGGCCAGGGCAATTTTGGAGGCGTCGCTGCGGCGGTGGAATT
>DATGTG010000123.1:0-18611 GCA_035301965.1 Wenzhouxiangella sp.
CGATCGGTGCGGTTTCCGCTGTTTTTTTAAATCCAATCCTCTTATATCCAAATGAAAAAAATATCTGCTGTTCACGCCCTGGAAATTCTCGACTCGCGCGGCAACCCCACGCTTGAAGTGGATGTGCACCTGTCCGGTGGCCACGTCGGCTGTGCGGCCGTGCCTTCAGGTGCGTCCACGGGCGCCCGCGAGGCGGTCGAGCTGCGCGACGGCGGGCAGCGCTACCGCGGGCGCGGCGTGCAGAAGGCCGTGGCTCACGTCAACAACGAAATTGCCCGGGCCCTCAGCGGCATGGACGCCAGCGACCAGACCGCCATTGACAGGCGCCTGATCGAACTGGACGGCACTGACAACAAGTCGCGCCTTGGCGCCAACGCCCTGCTGGGCGTGTCGCTGGCGGTGGCCCACGCGGCCGCTGCGGCCGGCCGGCAGCCCCTGTGGGCCTATCTGCTTGACATCACCGGTCATCAGCCCGGGCTGCCGGTGCCCATGATGAACATTCTCAACGGCGGTGCCCACGCCGACAACCGGGTCGATATCCAGGAATTCATGATCATGCCTGCCGGCCTGCCCGATTTTCCGTCGGCGCTGCAGGCCGGCGCCGAAATCTTTCATGCGCTCCGATCCATTCTGCGCAGCAAGGGGCTGAACACGGCTGTTGGCGACGAGGGCGGCTTTGCGCCCGACCTTGAATCCAACGAGGCGGCGCTGGAACTGCTGATGGCCTCCATTGAAAAGGCCGGCTATGCGCCCGGCAAGGACGTGTGGCTGGCGCTGGACGTGGCCGCCAGCGAGTTTTTCAGGGACGGAACATACCACCTGGATTCGGAGAACCGTTCTTTCGACAGCAACGGATTCGTTGACTATCTGGCCCGGCTGGTTGACGGCTATCCGGTGCTTTCCATCGAGGATGGCATGGACGAGGACGACTGGGGCGGCTGGGCCACGCTGACCCGGCGCCTGGGCGAGCGCATTCAGCTGGTGGGCGATGACCTGTTTGTAACCAACACCGCCGAGCTGCAGCGCGGCATTGATGAAAACGTCGCCAACGCCATTCTCATCAAGCCCAACCAGATCGGCACGCTGACCGAAACGCTCAGCGCCATTGAAATGGCCAAAAAGGCTTCGTTTGGCAACGTTATTTCCCATCGCTCGGGCGAAACCGCCGATGTCACCATTGCCGATCTGGCGGTGGCCACCGATGCCGGCCAGATCAAGACCGGCTCGCTGTGCCGCTCCGACCGGGTGGCCAAATACAACCGGCTGCTGCGCATTCAAAATCAGCTGGGCGAGCGGGCCCGCTATGATGGCCTGCAGGTTTTTTCGCGCTATATCAGCTGATGCGGGCGCGTGATGCGCCGGCCGAACAACTCTATAATTGTCATGACAATTGTCGTGGCAATCGCCAAGACAATCGCTATTAACAGTTGTTATTAATCGTCAATTTTTCACATTTTCGGAGCACAGTTGAACATGCCTCTTGAAACACCCCTGCACGCTGCACACCTGGCGGCCGGCGGCAAAATGGTTGAATTTGCCGGCTGGGAGCTGCCCATTCACTACGGTTCTCAAATGGAGGAGCACAGCGCCGTGCGCAGCTCGGCGGGCATGTTCGACGTTTCGCACATGGGCACGGTGGATTTCCGCGGCCCGCAGGCGCGCGAGTTTCTCCAGCGCGTGCTGGCCAACGACATTGACCGCGCCGCCGAACAGGGCCAGGCCATCTACAGCTGCATGCTCAATGATCAGGGCGGCGTCATTGACGACCTGATCACTTTCAGGGTGGACAATGATTTTTATCGCGGCGTGCTCAATGCCGCGCGTCGCGAGGTCGATCTGGAATGGCTGCGCCGCCACGCCGAGGGTTTCGACGTCGAGATCACCGAGCGTGAGGACCTGGCCATCATTGCCGTACAGGGCCCCGAGGCAGGCGCAAAACTGGGCTCGGTGCTGGGCAGCGACGGCGCGGCGGTGGTTGAGGCACTCAAGCCTTTCCGGGCCGCCAGCCACGGCGATTTCTACATTGCCCGCACCGGCTATACCGGCGAGGACGGTTTTGAAGTCATGCTGCCCGGCGACCATGCGGTTGAACTTTGGGACCAGCTGGTTGCCGCTGGCGTTCGTCCCTGCGGCCTGGGCGCGCGCGACAGCCTGCGCCTGGAAGCCGGCCTGAATTTGTATGGCCAGGACATGGATGAATCAACCACGCCGCTGATTTCAAACCTGGGCTGGACGGTTGCCTTCACCCCGGAAGACAGGAATTTCATCGGCCGCAAGGCGCTGGAGCAGCAAAAGGCGCAGGGCGTGGCCCAGCAGCTTGTCGGGCTGGTCTTTGGCCGCGGCGGCATTCCGCGCGCGGGCGCCGTGGTCAACACTTCGGAAGGGCCAGGCGTTATCACCAGCGGCGTGTTTGGTCCCACCGTCAAGGGGCCGGTGGCGCTGGCGCGGGTGCCGGCGGGCAACTTCGAGGAGGTGGAGGTTGAACTGCGCGGCCGCAGCCTGGCGGCACGCGTGGTCAGCCTGCCGTTTGTGCGCCACGGCAAGGTCAGGGTCTGACTGGAAACAGAAGGTCTGGCCGGGTGCCGGTCAGACCGCCTCAAAGCGGTTGGCCGTGCGGTTCTTGCGCACGTTTTCGGGCTTCCATACCCGCCCGTTCATGACAATCCACACCCCGGGCGGCAGCGCCTGGACCGCACCGACGGCGCAGCCGATGTTGAACACCGCATCGGAGTCGATAAAGCGCGCGGGGTTGAGCGCCCCGGTCATGACGATGACGCGCTCGCCGACATCGCCAAGCGCGGCCGCCGTTTCAACCATGGTGTCGGTGCCGTGGGTAATCAGAAAATGCGTGTCGGCGCTGGTTTTGACGGCCTGTCGGATCAGCGCGCGGTCGTCATCGTCAAGATGCAGCGAGTCCTTGCGCATCAGGGCGCGAATTTCCCAGTCAAAGGCAACATTCATGCTCTTCAGAATGCGCGCAATTTCAGGCTCACCGATCTGGTAGTCCGACTTGTCGTCGTAGTAGATCTTGTCGATGGTGCCGCCGGTGGTCAGTATGTTCAGTCTTTTCAAAGCAGTGATCCGCCACGTTTTTGTTGCTGATATGTTTTTCGGCCTGCGGCCGGGCATGGAGTAGTATACCGACCATGAAAAGCGGCCTGAGGTTTATTGGAGCAATGATGCTGGCGCTGGTGTCCGCCCCGCTGGCGGGGCAGCCGCCGGACAGCGCCGTGCTGGCCGCGCACTGGCATTGGCCCACGGCCGGGCAGGCCCGCGTGCACACGCTGGCGGCGGCCGCCTGGCTGCAGGGTGAGGCCGATGCCGACGACTGGCCGGCGGAGGTTGACTCCATTGCCCTGCGAATCGAACGGGTGCTGGCGCCCGTGGGTGACCTGCCGGTGTCGCTGGCCGACGGCCTGCTGGCCTGGCTTTTGGGGATGCATGAGAACGAACTTGCCTGGCCGCAGCCGGGCTTTCCGGAGCCGGACATTGGCCGGGTTGCCAGCCTGCTTAAAGCACCGCATGCCGAAGGCGAGCTGGCGCGGCTGCAGGCCGCAGCGGCCGTGCATGCAGTCCAGGTCTGGCAGCAGGTGGCCGAACGGCTGGGCGAGGACGGCAGTGAGCTGATCCGGGCCTACTGGGCCGATGTGCTCGGTGACAGCGACGCGCCTGATGATGCCGGCGACCAGTCCGAATATGCACACGCCCAGGCACAGCGGGTTATGGCCCTGGCCGAGTCCGAATCCGCCCCGCAGCGGCTGGCGATCCGCGATGCCCTGCTGCGCGCCCGGGCGGAGAATCTGCTGCATCAGGAGCAGACGCTGGAGTGGGTCTGGGTCAGTCTGGAAGCGCTGATGCGGCTTTTGCCGGCCGAGGAAAACGCGCCGCAGCTGGCCGAAGCGTGGCAGGCGTGGCTGGAGTCGGCGGCTGACGAGGCCGCCGGCAACCTGCGCCGCATCGATTCAAACCTGCCCGTGGTGGTGGCCCAGCTTGGAGATGCCGCCGGCTATCTGGCCGGCGCGGCCGATGCCCGCCTGCTGGCGGTCGATGAACTGGTTGACGTGTATGCCCGGCTTGGCCTGTTCACCTCCGACATGGCCTTTTATCTTGACCAGCCGGTGCGCGATCCGGTGCGACGCATCATCGCGCAATGCGGCGTCGATTCCCTGCGCGTGGGCCCCCTGTCGCGCGAGGTGTTTGACCGCTGCACGGACAAGCTGGAATCGGGCCTGCTTGAGGCGGTCAGCAGCAAGGAGCTCGTGGGTGAATCGCGCGGGCCTTTCGAACGTCAGTTTTTGCGCCGCGAGCTGCGCCTGGTCAGCTGGCAGCGCGCGGCCTATCTCGATGGCCACCTCGACTGGCTGCTGGGCACCGGCTGCGAGCCGGCCGATTGGTTCAACGTGCTTGACTGGGCGGTGCTGGTCGACCAGCTGACGCGCTGGGTTTGGCAGCGGCCGGTGCTGTTTGCCGGTGAACGCTGGCACGAGCTGGCCAACGGCCTGGACAGCCGCGCGCGCGACCTGTCTGCCGCCAACGGGCAGTGGCTCGCCTGCCAGACGCGCTCGGGCGAAAATCGCCATGATCCAGTCATGCGGCTTCTGGCTCACCACCAGGTCGGCCTTGAAAAACTGTCGGCTCTGATGGAGGAGGCCCGCGAGGCGTTTTACCAAAACACCGTGCGCAGCGGGGCCGATGTTGATCTGGACAGCACCGGCGAGCAGCTGACGGCCTACCGGCCGGAAGGTCTGGTCATCGGGCCCTGCGAAGGCGCGCAGCGCTGCGGAGCCAGGGCTGAACTGTCGGTCAGCCGGGCCCTGACGGCGCTGTTTCCCAACGAGTATCTGCTGGCCGACCAGCTGAACCAGGGGCGGCTTGGCCTGTGTTATGAACAGGTTCGGTGGGTTGACAGGGTTTCAAAAATATCGGCGCGGCCGGGTGAGGGGCTGGCCGATTATTACGGTCGCCTGAGCTTTGACCTGGTCGGTTCGTTTGACCGTCAGAACAGCGTTGAAACCGTGTTTCGCTACCGGCTGACCGCCGGTGAGCGCAGTCACTACCTGTTTGCCACCGAAGACGAGGCGCTGATCGAAAACGACTGCCCCAACGATTTGATCGGCAGCGCCATACAGACGGAATTCGAGGACGCCGACTACCGGGGGCTGATGCCCAACCGGCTGACCTATTTTGCCGGCGCCCCCACCAGCGCAGAAAACGAACTTGTGTCCAACTGGGACCGGGGCGCTGAATGGCGCGACT
Source organism: Wenzhouxiangella sp. (assembly GCA_035301965.1). GTDB lineage: Bacteria > Pseudomonadota > Gammaproteobacteria > Xanthomonadales > Wenzhouxiangellaceae > Wenzhouxiangella. The sequence goes on from DATGTG010000123.1 coordinate 5,257, forward strand.
GGTTTTTGACCGGACGCGGCCTGGAGCAGATAGAGACTGCCGATGCCGATACCATGAAAACCGTGGTGAGGGCCACGCTGGCGGAAGTGCGCGAGCGCCGCGAAAGAGGGCTGTACGCACCGCTGACCAGCCCGCCGCGTGCCGGCCGCAGTGACGAGCAGCTGGTTCGGGCCATGTCCGACGTGGCCGATACCGCCGCCCTGCTCAGGCGCGTGCTTGAGCTGCACTATCCGCGCGTGGTGCGTGAATACGAACCCGTCAGGGAAATGCTGGCCGGCGATGCCGGCCTGATAACCCGTGATCGCGTGCGCCTGCTGCGCGACCAGGGTCTGCCGGCCGCAGAAATACCGGCCACGGGGCTTGAGCGCTCCAGACGTTTCAGGGACATCTGGCTTGAGCTGCCGACCGCCGTGCGCGAGCAGGGCCAGCCGGCGCCGGAGCTCGACTTCAGCCTCGAAACCATTTACGGGCTGACAAACTAGGCGCGATCTTCGGGCGGGCCGGTGCCCTTGCTTTTGCGCCCAAAGCGCAGCGCCGACATGGCGGTCATGTAGGCGGTGACCAATACAGCCTGAACCAGCGCAGGCAGCCGCGCGGCCGGGCTGGCCCAGGCCTCGGCCACCGCCAGGCAAAAATAAATCAGCAAAATACAGCCGCCTATGACCAGCGCATCCCGGCCCAGCCGCCACACAAACGGCAGCAAGGCCAGCAGCGGCAGGGTGGTGCAGATCACCACCAGCCACGCGGGAATGACCTGGGGCGGCGCCAGCAAGAAAAACCACAGCGGCTGCAGAACAATCAGTCCGACCAGGGACCAGCGGCAGGTTTGCACACCCATCAGACGGGCCCTCCAAGTCCGGCGGCCACGCTGGCTACGCGTTTGCCCAGCGCGCGGCACAGAAAGCGTTCATCCTCGTCCAGCGGCCGGTCGCCGTCCAGTCCGGCCAGATGGCTGGGGCCGTAGGGCGTACCGCCGGAGCGCGTGTGGTTGAGTTCGGCCAGCGTAAACGGCAGGCCGACAATCATCATGCCGTGGTGCAAAAGCGGCAGCATCATGCTCAGCAGGGTGGATTCCTGGCCGCCGTGCAGGGTGGATGTCGAGGTAAACACGCCGGCCGGCTTGCCGCACAGCGCGCCCGAAACCCATTCGGAGCCCGTGGTGTCCAGAAAATGCTTGAGCGCAGCCGACATGTTGCCAAAGCGGGTCGGGCTGCCCAGAATCAGGCCGGCGCACTCGTGCAGATCCTGTTTGGCCACCCTGGCCGGCCCCCGGTTGTCCCAGGGTCGTGGTTCGGCATCGACCGGCGTGACCGGCGGCACGCTGCGCAGGCGAGCCTGGCAGCCGGCCACGGATTCAACGCCGCGTGCAATTTCACGGGCCATGGCCAGCGTATTGCCGCTGCGGGAATAGAACAGCACCAGAATTTCGCTCACGGCAGGATGTCTTCCACGCTTTCGGGCGGTCGGCCAATGCGCGCCTGTTCGCCACGCACCACAATGGGGCGCTGCAGCAGCTGCGGATGGGCGTGTATGGCCGCAATCAGCTCGTCATCGGAAAGCTCCGGCCGGGCCAGGTCGAGCTCTCTGTAAACGGCCTCTCCGCTGCGCATGATGTCGCGCACCGCAACGCCCAGCCGTGCAATGATACGCTTGAGTTCTGCGGTTTCCGGCGGCGTTTTGAGATAGTCGACAATTTCGGGCTCAATGCCGCGCGCGCGGATCAGTTCCAGCGTCTGGCGGCTTTTGGAGCAGCGCGGATTATGATAAATCTTTACGGACATGGCAATTTTCGGCTTCATGAAAAAGAACAAGCGTAGCCCATCTGCCGGCGACGATGGGAAACCGCTCACTCCGCCCGGAGGCGTTTTGGCCATTGCCGACCCGGCCTGGCTGAGGGCGTTTGGAATACACCTGTGGCGGCATTTCCGCGACGACCGCTCGTTTGAGTCGGCGGCGGCCCTGAGCTACACCAGCCTGCTGGCGCTGGTGCCGCTGATGGCCGTCATGCTGGGCGTCATTTCGGCATTTCCGGTGTTCGACCAGTGGGCCACGGAGCTGGAAACCTACATATTCTCCAACTTTGTGCCGGCCGCCGGCGACGCCGTCCAGACCCACCTCAACCAGTTTGTCGGCCGCACCGCCGGGCTGACCGGGGCCGGAACCGTGTTTCTCATCATTACCGCCATCCTGCTCATGTCCACCATAGAGCGCAGCCTCAACCGCATCTGGCGGGTGTCGCAGCCGCGCCGCATCGGCGGCCGGCTGGTCACCTACTGGGCGGTGCTCACCCTGGGGCCGCTGCTCATGGGCGGGTCGCTGGCGCTGACATCGTATCTGGCGGCGGTGCCCAAGCTGGCGCCGGAAGCCGTGCGCGGCGTCCTGGAGGATTTCTTTCTGGGGCTGATGCCCTTTCTTGTTGCCCTGATCGGTTTTGCGCTGGTTTTTCTGGTGGTGCCCAACCGTCGGGTCAGGGTTCGGGATGCGCTCATCGGCGCCTTTGTGTCCGCCGTGCTGTTCGAAGCGGCCAAGCGCGGCTTTGTCTTCTACGTGACCCATTTCCCCACCTACGAGCGGCTGTACGGCGCGCTGGCCGCCGTGCCGCTGTTTCTGGTCTGGATCTATCTGTCCTGGGTGGTGGTGCTTTTGGGCGCCAGCGTGGCCGCTGCCCTGACCACCTTCAACTACCGCAAGAGTTCGTGGCGCTGGGCGCAGCGCCACGAGCTGCTTCTGGCGCTGCGCCTGATGGGGCATCTGTGGCACGCCCAGCGCCACGGTCGGGCACTTTCAGTGGCCGAATTGCTGTCGCGCGAACCGGCCGCCCGCGACCCGCAGATTCGGCGTCTGCTGGGCTGGTTTCACAACGCCGGCTATATCCACCCGGATGGCGACGGCGACTGGCTACTGTCGGCCGATCTGGAAGAAATCAGCCTTGGCGATCTTTATCGCGCCGGCCCGTTTGTTCTGCCGGTGGGCGAGCTTGACGAGCTGCCGAGCGAGAATCACTGGGACAATGCCGCCATCGAATCCCTGCGCGATCTCGACGCAGCCGGGCGGCCGGCGCTGGAGCGCTCGGTCAAGGCGCTGCTTCAATACAGGATTGCATGATCATGGTCAGAACAATGGTTTTACTGCTGGTTCTTGCGTGTTCCGGCGCGCTGGCGCAGGTCGATTTCGAGCTGCCGGCGCTTGATGGCGAATACGTGCAGCTGTCGGATTTTCGCGGCCAGTGGGTGGTGGTCAACTTCTGGGCCACCTGGTGCCGGCCGTGCCGCGAGGAAATTCCCGAGCTGTCGGCCCTGCATACGGCGCGGGATGACCTGGCGGTTCTTGGGCTGGCCTATGAAAATGTGGATGTCGATGCCTTTGAAAAGTTTTTGCAGGACTATCCGGCCAGCTACCCCATACTGGTTGTGGACATGGACAGCCCGCCGGCCGACCTGGGTGCGCCGCGTGTGCTGCCCACCACCCATCTGATTGATCCGAACGGAGAACTGGCGGAAACCTGGCTGGGGCCGATTACGGCCGCAATGATTGAAAAGCGCATCGATGAGTAAAGACGAAACAAGGCGATGGCTGATATCCGGGCGGGTGCAGGGCGTTTATTTTCGCGCCTCGACCCGGGAGCAGGCCACAAAACTTGGCCTGTCCGGTCGGGCCATCAACCTGCCCGACGGGCGCGTGGAAGTCGTGGCGGCAGGGCCGGCCGCCGCGCTTGACGCACTTGAGGAGTGGCTTCAAGCCGGCCCGCCGGCCGCGCGGGTGGACCGGGTTGAACAAGTGTCTGCCCCGGCCAGCGTGGCCAGCGGTTTTATGACCGGCTGACAGCCCGGATGTCCCGGGCTGTCACTGGTGCAGCGGCCTAGTTGAATTTGCGGCGCGCGCTGTCGTGGTCGTTTGGAATGATCAGGCCCTGCTGACGAAACTCCAACAGCCCCATGCGGCCCTGGTCAGCCAGCCGCACCTGTCTGAGTTCATACGGCGCGCCCAGGCCGGAATCCGACAGCAGCTGTTCAGGCACTTCAAGAACCAGCCTGCCGGTGCCCGGTTTGAGCACCGCAGCGCTTTCAGTCAGCGCCAGGGGTGCCAGCTGCCCTTTTTCATCGGTACCCCAGAGCTGGGCGCTGGCCTGATAGCGGCCGGCCACGCCGGTTTCCACTTCCAGCACAATGGCCAGCCCGTTTTTGTTGCGCACGTCAATGCGCGGCCCGAAGCGGGCGGTGGGCGCCACGAGATTGACGGCCAGTTTCAGGTCACGCTGTATCACCGTGTCGCGATTCTTGCTGCGCAGATAGGCATGGATTTCCCACAGGCCCTCGCCGGTGGATGCGTCCGGGCCTGGAGCCGAGGGAATCAGCAGGCTGCCGGAATCATCCTGTTTCAGCGGCCAGGCCTGGCGGGCATCGGGGCTGACCAGAACGGCCTGAACCTCGTCTGGGGCCAGCACTTGCCTGCCGTTGGAAAGTCCGGCCTGCGCCGTAATGGTGTCGCCGCCCAGGTACTGGAAACGATCGGCGGACAATTGTCCGGTCCAGTCGCTGTTGGGCTCAAAGACATGAACGACCATGTTCTGACCGGGCGTGATGTTTTCCATTTGCAGGGTGAGCGTGTTTGGCCGGCCATGATTCGGAAGCTCAAAAGCCAGCGTATTGGCTGGCACGGCCATTCCGTGGGCGTTGAGCGCCTCGCTGCCCAGGATCCTGAGCGCGTTTTTGCCGTCATCCGACGAGATGGACTGTCCGTCCACTTGAACCTGCAGACTGCTGGCGCTGAGCTGCAGCCGCGCCTCGCTGCTCAGCGCCGAAATGCGCACAATGGCGCCCGGCGAGCTCAGGGGCAGCTCCAGTCCGCGGGCGAGCTGCTCGCTTTTGGCATCAACCCAGTATTCGCGGCTGTCGGTTTGCGGGCCGGCATTCGTGCTGGCCGAGCTGTCAATATCCAGTGGTCGGGCAAAGCTGACGGGCCGGGTTTCGGCATGACGACTTGCCGGCACCTGCGCTTCACTGGTCAGCAGCACGCCGGCGCGAAGATCGCCTGAAGTAATGGGCATCCAGTCGGACGCCATCAGCGGACCTGCAAGCAGCAGGGCGAAAATGAATGTGAATTTATGCATGTGTCCTCCCTGGCCCATCACAGATCGTTGCGCAGAATGACATCAAGGCCGAAACAGTCGCGCCGGCTTTGATGATGCGAAAGAACGCGGCTGCCGCTGGTGGCTTCATCGTCACGGAACCACAGATAGCCGGCACCGTTCTGGCTGCTGCAGTTCAGAAAGCCATCGGAGCAGCTGTCAAGCCAGGCGCGGGTGATCTTGAGCCCCAGCTGATACTGGTAGCCGCCGCAGTAGGCATTGCTGCTGAATACCCCGGCCGAGACGTTGCTTCCCACAACGTTCCAGAAGCCTTTTGGCAATGCTGGCCGGCCGGCTGTTCCATATAGCCATTCATTGTTGTAAACCTGCATCCAGCTGGTTTGCTGCATGCGTACGGCATCGTTCTGGTAGCCCAGAATCCAGCCCAGAGAAGCTTCAAAAACATTGCCCTGCATGACCGCATCGGCCAGCGGGGTGCCCAGGCTTGAGGGTGCCAGCGCATTGACCCAGCGGACTGCTTCTATGATGGCTGGATAGCGGCTGTCCCAGGTGGGGTTGGACATGATCCAGCGCATGACATTGCCGCCGTTGGAATGGGTGATGACAACCAGATCGTCGATATTGCGGCTGTTGATGAAGCTGTACAGCTGGCCGGCCAGGCAGCCGGCGGCCTCTTCAGTCCACATGTATTCCTCGAACTTGCAGTTGATGACCACGTGGTTGGCCGGGTTGCTCAACCCCTGCCTGACCGAGTTGACCATATCGGCCGTCCAGTAGTCGGCAAGTGCGTTGGTCTGATTGCCGGTGCCGTGCACAAAGGCCACGCCCGTGGCTGCCCATACGGGCCCGTATGCCGCGAGCATAAAAATTGATGCGGCAATGAATATGCGTTTCATCTTTCTCCCTCCGCTAATTGCGTTTGAATTTAACCTCCCCTCGGCACAACTATAGCTTTGAGAGGCGGCTCATTCAAATACAAGCGCGTGCCCGCACCGCTGCCGGAAACCGGCTCAAAACAGCGTGACCTGGCGAACCGGTCTGAAGCTGCGCCGGTGGGCCGGGCAGGGACCGTGGGTTTCCAGGGCCGAGATGTGGGCAGGGGTAGGATAGCCCTTGTGGCGGTCGAAGCCGTATTGCGGCCAGCGCTCATGCAGCTTTTCCATCAGCCGGTCGCGGTGCACCTTGGCCAGAATGCTGGCGGCTGAAATGGCGCGGTCAAGGCCGTCGCCGCCGATGACAGTTTGCACCGGCCAGTTCAGATCCGGCGCGCGGTTGCCATCGATGCGCACCAGCACCGGTTCGATGTGCAGTTTTTCCGCAGCCGTGCGCATGGCCTGCATGGTGGCCTGCAGAATATTGATGCGGTCGATTTCTTCGACATCCACCACGGCAATGCCCCAGTCGCGGGCGCGATCCATGATTTGGTCAGACAGCTGCTGCCGGCGCTTTGCGGACAGGGTTTTGGAATCGGCCAGGCCGCTGATGGGGCGGCGCGGGTCGAGAATAACCGCAGCGGCCACCACCGGGCCGGCCAGCGGACCGCGGCCGGCCTCGTCAACGCCGGCCACGGGGCCGGCGCAAATATTCGGGGGCGGATTCATTCTTTGTCTATCAGTTCAAGCAGGGCGCTGGCGGCGTTGTCGCTGGCGCCGGCGGCCAGCTCCTCGCGACAGCGCGCGGCCACCTGCTGATACACCTGCCGGCGCCCGGCGTTGTCTATCCAGTCCAGGGCGGCCTGGCCCAGCGCCTGTGGCTGGGCTGCCTGCTGCACAAATTCGGGCGCCACCGAGCGGCCCTGAAGAATGTTGGGCAGGGCAATGAACGGGGACTGTATCAGGCGGAAAGTGCGCAGCAGAAAATAGCTGGCGGGGGTCAGGCGATAGTAAACCACCAGCGGGCATTCCAGCAAAAAGGCTTCCAGCGTGGCGGTTCCGGACGCGCTGATGGCAACATCGGCCGCCGCCATTTCGCTGCGGGTTCGTCCGCAGACAATGCGGGCACCGGCCCTGGCAAGCTGTTCGCCGGCCATTGAGTTCAGCAGTTTTTTCTGGCTGTCGTGAGCCAGCAGAATGCGAATGGTCATGGCCGGCTGCCTGTTGCGCAGCCACAGGGCGGTGTCGGCCAGCAGCCGGGCGTGACGCTCGATTTCACCGTTGCGGCTGCCGGGCAGCAGAACAACATGCGGCGGAGTCGGTTCATCGGCGTGCCGGGTGGCCTGGGTGCGCTTTTCCAGCAGCCGGGGCGAGGCGGCAATGTCATCGGCCAGCACGTGGCCGACAAACCGGCTGGGCAGCCCGTGGGCCCTAAACAGGGCCGGCTCGAATGGAAAAAGCGTCAGCAGCAGGTCGGTGGACCTGGCAACGGTGACCGTGCGTCCCGGGCGCCAGGCCCATACGGTCGGGGCCACGTAATGCGCGGTGCGCTGTCCCCTGCGGCGCAGCTGGCGCGACAGGCCCAGATTGAATTCGGGTGCGTCAATGCCGACAAACACATCGGGCTGCCAGTCCAGAATACGTTTTTTCAGCTTGCGCCTCAGGGCGAACAGGCGCGGCAGATGGCGAATGATTTCCGTCAGGCCCATGATGCTGAGCTCGTCCAGATCATGCCAGGCTTCAACGCCGGCAGACTGCATGGCGGGGCCGGCTATTCCGGCGAGCTCAATGTTTGGGCGGGCTTTTTTAAGGCTGTGCGCCAGGCCGGCTCCCAGCGCATCGCCTGATGCTTCGCCGGCGATCATGACGATGCGTGGCCCGGTTGTGCTCATGCGCGGTCTCAGCGCAGCAGGCCGCGCTGGCTGGCCTCCATGGAGTTGATCATGGCCTCAAGCTCTGGTTGCTCGGGCAGCCGCGCCTGCAGTTCTGCCAGCGCTTCCGAGCGCGCCATGCCCTTGCGATAGATCAGGCGGTAGGCCTCGCGGATGTTGCGGATCTGGTCGCGATTGAAGCCGCGCCGCTTGAGCCCCTCGGCATTGATGCCGCGCGGTCGCGGTGGCTGGCCCGACACCATGACATAGGCCGGCACGTCCTGGTTGACGCCGCCGTACATGCCCAAAAAGGCGTGCGAGCCAATATGACAGAACTGGTGGGCGCCGGAAAAGCCGGCAAAAATCACCCAGTCGCCCACCGTCACATGGCCGGCCAGGGTGGCGCCGTTGGCAAAAACGGTGTGCGAGCCCACCTGGCAGTCGTGGGCCACGTGGCAGTAGGCCATCAGCCAGTTGTCGTCGCCCAGCCGGGTTACACCCACATCTTCGGCGGTGCCGCGATTGATGGTGACATACTCGCGGATGGTGTTGTCGCGGCCGATTTCCACGCCCGTGTCCTGGCCGGCGTATTTCTTGTCCTGGGGCGCATCGCCTATGGAGGCGAACTGGTAGATGCGGCAGTTTTGGCCGATGCGGGTGCGGCCGGTAATAACCACATGCGGTCCAACGGTGCAGCCGTCGCCAATGACCACCCGGGGGCCGATGATGCTGTAGGCACCTATGGAGACATCAGCGCCTATTTGCGCGCCGTCCTCGACAATTGCAGTGGGGTGGATGGTCATTACGAATCGGCGCGCGCAGCGCACAGCAAATCGGCGCTGGCCACCTTTTTGCCGTCCACCCGCGTGGTGGCGCTGTACATGCCCATGTTGCGCATCAGGCGTTTCTGGGTGACTTCAAACACCAGCTGGTCGCCGGGCACGACGATCTGGCTGAAGCGCGCGTTGTCAATCTTGACCAGATAGTACAGGCGGGTTTCGCCGCCGGCGGCTTCGCGCTCAAGATGCGCCAGGCAGCCGGCCGCCTGCGCCATGGCTTCCAGCAAAAGCACGCCGGGCATGACCGGGTGGCCGGGGAAGTGGCCCTGGAAAAAAGGCTCGTTGAAGGTCACGTTTTTCAGCGCCTGAATGGTCGGCGGATCGTCAAGGCTGTAGTCCAGCACCCGGTCCACAAGCAGGAACGGGTAGCGATGGGGCAGAAGCTCAAGAATTTTTTCTATGTCAACCTGGGGAGTGGCGTTCATTTTTATTGCTGCTTTTAAGATGAAGTTTTTTCCAGGCGGCGCAGGCGACGAGCCCAGTCGTCGAGCTGCCCCAGCCTGACCAGAATTCGCTTCCAGCCCGCGTGCGGGCGGGCGGGAATGCCCGATCCGTACTGCCCGGGCCTGTCAATGGAATCAAGCACGGTGCTCATGGCCGTAATGACTACATGGTCGCAAATGTCGAGGTGACCGCCAATGCCGCAGGCACCGGCAATCATGCAGTATTTTCCTATGCGGGTGGAGCCGGCAATGCCCACGCAGCCGGCAACGGCCGTGTGGTCGCCAATGTGCACGTTATGGGCAATTTGCACCTGGTTGTCAATGCGCACATCCTCGCCCAGCACAGTGTCTTCAATGGCGCCGCGGTCGATGGTGGAGTTGGCACCGATCTCACAGTCGTCGCCAATGACCACGGCGCCCATCTGCGGCACCTTGATCCAGCGCCCCCGGTCCATGGCCAGTCCGAAGCCATCGGCGCCAATGACCACGCCGGGGTGAACAAGAACGCGCTTGCCCAGCTCGCAGCCCGGGCCGATATAAACACGGGCCACCAGGCGGGCGTGGTCACCAATGGTGACATTGTCCTCAATCACGCAGCCCGGCCCGACAACCACATTTTTTCCGATGACGGCACCGGCGCCAATGCTGACATGCGGGCCAATGCTGGCGCTGTCATGAACGCGGGCGCTGTCGGCGACAGCGGCGCCGGGATGACGGCCGGCCTGCGGCCGGGGCTGCGGGCGCAAAAAATCGGCGATTTTGGCCCAGCTGACGTAGGGGTCGGCGCTGACAAGGGCGTGCCCGTGCCAGCGTTCACGCATGTTTTCATCAAGGACAATGGCGCCGGCCCTGCAGTCGGGCAGCTCGCGTGCGTAGGCCGGGTTGGCCAGAAATGCGAGATCCTGCGGCCCGGCAGCCGACAGGGTGGCCAGCGAGGTGATGACGTGGTCGGGGTCACCCGCCAGCTCCAGGTCAAATTTTTCGGCCAGCGCCTTGAGCGTGATTTTTTGCATGGGTTTTGCCTTGCCTCACCATTCAGCGACTGCGCTGCTGGTCCTGTGAGCGCTGCTCGTTTTCAAAATCCTCTTTCAGCCATTCGAGAATTTCGTCGGTGATATCAATGCGGTCGGACGCCCAGGCCACCGGGCTGGACAAAATCATGTCGTAGCCGCCTTCTTCAGCCACTTGTTCAACGGCCACTTCAATGGTTTTTTCCAGCGCCTTTTTTTCTGCATTGGTGCGAAACCTGAGCTCCTCGGCCAGGTCTTCGCGGCGCCGTTCTATGGAGCGGCGCAAGTTGCGAATTTCACGTTCGGTTTCAAAGCGCTGCTCGTCATCAAGATCGCCGCTGGAGGCCAGCTCGTTTTCCAGGCGCTGCAGCCGCGCCTCGTCGGTCAGCAGCAGCTGGTTGCGCGGGCTGAATTCGTCATCCAGCGCCTGGCGGGCGCTGACCACCTGCGGCGCGGCGTCAAACAGCCGCTTCATGTCAACGTAGCCGATACGCGCGTCCTGGGCGCTGGCCAGGCCGGCCAGCACCAGGCTGGCAGCAAGCAGGCACAGCCGGCGCCAGAGCTGCGCGGATCGCTGATTGTCGGCAAATGATTGCACGATCCTATCCATTGGCTCCAGGCATTATCCACTGCTGTCTAGAATGCGGCTCCAAATGAGAACTGAACAAGCTGGGTTTCATCGCCGTGGCGTTTCTTCAGTGGCGTGGCCAGGTTGATGATAATCGGGCCAACCGGGGCTTGCCAGGTCAGCGACATGCCCGTGGAGGCGCGCAGCAGGTCGGAATCAAAGCTGTCGTAGTCCCGGAACACGTTGCCGACGTCGACAAACCAGGCCAGGCGGGTGCCAGTGGATTCGATGTTGGGCAGCGGAAAGGCCAGCTCAAAGCCGCCAATGACCTTGAAGTCACCGCCGACCGAGCGGCAGAACTCGTCCTTGGGGCCCAGCGAGTTGTCCTTGAAGCCGCGGATGTCGGAGACGCCGCCGCCGTAAAAATGCTCATAGAACGGCAGTCCATCGTCATAGGTCACCACTTCGTCCAGCTGGCATTCGCGCCGGCGCTGTGGCGAAAGCTTGACCTCGACCGGTTCCAGGCCCAGCTTTTTGTCGTAGTTGTCGTACGAGTCGCCGTGGGCCACATCGCCGCGCAGGCTAAAAGCCATGCCGCGGTCGCCTATGGGCCAGTATTTTCTGAAGCGGTAGTTGAGGCGGTAGAATTCGCGCGAGCTGCCGGGCAGGGCGACTTCGGCGCCGAAGCGGTGCAGTGATCCGCGGGTGGGGTTGAGGTAGTGGTTGCGGCTGTCGCGCGACCAGGTGCCGTCCAGCCGGTAGGTGGTGATGCGTCGCTCGCCGCCGCTGATCCGCCCGTCCTGGTTTTCGTCCAGCGTAATGGCCAGCGGCCGGCTGGCGGGCGTACAGAATTCATAGTTGTCCGGGTCATCGGGGTCGCCTTCCGGGTCGATCATGCACGTGCCGCGCAGCATGTTGATGTCCATTTGCTGGGCGCCAAGCCCGAATCTCAAATAGTCGACTTCCGAAAAGGGAAAACCGAAGGTGACGCCGCCGGCGGCCTGGCTGGTCGAAAACGACGAGATGTTGGCGCGCGCCTGGTCGAACTCGGAATAGCGGGCATAAAAGCCCCGGGATACGCCGTTGTCGGTGTAGTAGGGGTTGGTGTAGTTGACCATGGCCTGGGTATAAATGGAGCTGCGGCTGACGGCAAAGCCCACCTTGCGGCCCGAGCCCAGAAAGTTGTCCTGCTGAATCGAGACCGAGGTCATCAGACCCTGGTACTGCGAATAGCCAAAGCCGACCTGAAAGTTGCCGGACGGCACTTCCTTGACCGAAATGACCACGTCGATCTGGTCGTCGGTGCCGTCCACGGCGGGTGTTTCCACGTTGACGTTGTCAAAATAGCCCAGCTGCTGCAGGCGCAGCTTGGAGCGGTCGATGGCGGCCTGCGAAAACCAGGCGCCCTCAAACTGGCGCATTTCGCGCCGCAGCACCTCGTCCTTGGTCTGGGCATTGCCGCGAAACTCAATGCGCCGCACATAGACCCGCTTGCCGGGATCGATGAAGAAGTTGATTTCGGTCTCCAGCGTGTCCCGGTTGAGCCGCGGCATGGGGTTGACGTCGGCAAAGGCGTAGCCGATGTTGCCCAGCACCGCAATGATGTTGTCGGCGCTTTGTTCGACATCCTTGCGCGAAAAGGTGTCGCCCGGTTCAACCATGACCAGCGAGCGGATGGACTTTTCATCCAGAATCAGGTCGCCGGTAATCATTGTGTCCGAAACGGTGTAAACGTCGCCTTCGCGAATATTGGCGGTGACAAAAATGTCGCTCTTGTCGGGGCTGATGGACACCTGGGTGGACTCAATGGAAAAGTCGAGATAGCCGCGGTCCATGTAGAAGGATCGCAGGGCTTCCAGGTCGCCCGACAGCTTTTCGCGCGTGTACTTGTTGGCTCCGCGCCAGAAGAACAGCCCGAGCTTGCTGTCGGACTCAAACTCCTTGCGCAGCTCCTTTTCGCTGAATGTTTCGTTGCCGACAATATTGATGTGCCGAATTCGGGCCTGCTTGCCTTCCTTGACAATAATGCTCAGATTGACGCGGTTGCGCGACAGTTCGGTGGCCAGGGTTTCCACATCGACCGCATAGTAGCCGCGGCTGTAGTACTGCTGAATCAGCTCCTGCTTGACGCGGTCAAGCTCCAGCTTGTTGAAGATCTCGCCTTCGGCGATGCCGATGCTTTCGAGCGCCGGTATGAGATCGTCGTCCTTGATCTGGCGGTTGCCGGTAATGCTGATGCCTGAAATGGCCGGCCGCTCTTCAACCTGGACAACCAGTACATTGCCTTCGCGCTCGAGCGTCACGTCGTCAAAAAAGCCGGTGGCCCAAAGATCACGTATGGTGCTGCGCGCCAGCGCCGGCGTCATGGTGTCGCCCACTTCCAGAGGCACATAGCTGAAAATGCTGCCCTCGGAAAGTCGCAGCAGTCCGTCAACGCGAATGTCGCTGATGCGAAAATCCTCGGCGGCGGTCAGGCCGCTGGCAACAAGCAGCATCAGCAGCAGGCAGAATTGTCTCATGTGAATGCGTCCAGTTGTTTTTGTTGGGGGCGGCTTTGCGGCTCTTGCCCCGGTTCAGGAAAAAACACGTAGCAGGTCATTGAATATTGCCAGCCCCATCAGCCCGGCGACAAGCACAATACCAACGTATTGGCCTGCAATGCG
>DATGTG010000124.1:0-5551 GCA_035301965.1 Wenzhouxiangella sp.
CGAACCCGACCCGCGCGAAGATCTGTCGGGCATGGATGTGGCCCGCAAGCTGGTTATTCTGGCGCGCGAGGCCGGCCAGCCGCTGACCCTGCAAGACGTGCAGGTGGAAAGCCTGGTGCAGCCCGAGCTTGCCGCCGCGCCCCTGAACAGACTGGACCAGGCCCTGCCGCTGCTGGACAAGCCCATGCAGCAATGGCTGGACAAGGCGCGGCAGCAGGGCGGCGTGCTGCGTCACGTGGCGCGGCTGGACAAAGAAGGCCGGGCCAGCGTCGGGCTGGCCATACTGCCGGCCGACCACGCCTTTGCCCATTTGCGATTTACCGACAACTGCGTGCAGTTTTCCACCCGGCGCTACTGCAACAACCCGCTGGTGGTCCAGGGGCCGGGGGCCGGCCCCGAAGTGACCGCCGCCGGCGTGTTTGCCGACGTGTTGCGCATTGCCGGCCAGCTGGGAGCACCGCTGTGAACGCGCCCGTCAAGCACGCGGCGCGTGCCTTTGCGCCAGCCAGCGACGGCAACGCCATTGCCGGTTTCGACCTGCTCGGCCACAGCATTCACGGCCCGCGCGACACGGTGACCGTACGCCGCATCGACAGCCCCGAAGTGCGCATTGACGCCATTCGCGGCTGCGCAACCGGCCTGCCCACCGACCCGCAGCACAACACGGCGGGGGCCGCGCTGATGGCGCTGCGCCGCGCGCTCGATCTCGATTTCGGCTTTGCTGTTGAACTCGACAAGGGTATTCCCTTCGGCTCCGGCATGGGTGGCTCCGCCGCATCCTGCGTGGCGGCTTTGGTGGCCGCCAACGAGCTTTTGGACCACCCGCTGACCCGCCATCAGCTCTACCCGCTGGCGCTGGCCGGCGAAGCCGCGTCCAGCGGCGGCCTGCACGGCGACAACCTGGGGCCCATGCTGCTGGGCGGGCTGTGCCTTTCGCTTTTGGATCGGCTGGTGGAGCTGCCCGTGCCCGAAGGGCTGACCGCCGTGCTGGTGCACCCCGAACACGAAATTGAAACCCGCCACGCCCGCAGCGTTCTCAACCGGGGCTTTGCCCTGCCCGACGTGGTCTGCCAAAGCGGGCACCTGACGCTGCTCATGGCCGGGCTTTATCAGGGCGACTTCGGGCTTGTGGCCGCCGGGCTGGATGACGTGCTGGTCATGCCGCGCCGCGCCTGCCTGATTCCCGGCTTTGACGATGTGCGCTCGGCGGCCCTCGGCCACAACGCCCTTGGTGCCGGCATTTCGGGCGCCGGCCCCAGCATGGTGGCCTGGTTTCAAAACCGCGAACAGGCCGAACTTGCGGCAGCGCCCATGCAGCAGGCATTTGCCGGGGCCGGTGTGGACAGCCGCGCGTTTGTGTCATCGGTGGCCGGCCCGGCGGCGGGGGTTTTGCCATGAAGTACGTCAGCACGCGCGGAAAATCGCCGGCCGTTGGCCTGGGCAGCGCCCTGGCCGCCGGCCTGGCCCCCGACGGGGGTCTGTACATGCCCGCCGGCCGGCCCGCCACCGGCCCCGCTGAATTTGCCGATCTCGAAAGCCTGCCGCAAATTGCCCGGCGCATGCTGCAGCCGTATTTCGACGGTGATCCGCTGGCCGATTCGCTGGCCGATATTTGTGCCGAAGCGCTTGACCTGCCGCTGCCGCTGCGTTCCAGCGGTGACGAGCACACCTGGCTGCTGGAACTGTTTCACGGCCCGACGGCGGCCTTCAAGGACTTCGCCGCCCGCTTTCTGGCGGCCGCCATGCGGCGCCTGCCCGATGCCGCCGCCACCCGGCGCACCGTGCTGGTGGCCACTTCGGGCGACACCGGCGCTGCGGTGGCGGCTGCTTTTCATCAGCGCCCCGGCTTTGATGTTGTCATTCTGTATCCCGACGGCAAGGTGTCGCCGCGCCAGGCCCATCAGCTGGGCTGCTTTGGCGACAACGTCACCACCCTGCGCGTAGCCGGCAGCTTTGACGACTGTCAGAACATGGTCAAGGCCGCGCTGGCTGACCCGGCGCTGTCGGCCACGCTGGGGCTTACCTCGGCCAACAGCATCAGCCTGGGGCGGCTGTTGCCGCAAATGAGCTACTACGCCGCCGCCTCGCTGCGCCACTGGCGGGCGAGCGGGAAAAAACTGGGCTTTGTCGTGCCCACCGGCAACCTGGGCAACGCGCTGGCCTGCCTCATGGCCCGCAACGCCGGGCTGCCCATAGGCGAAATTATTCTGGCCAACAACGCCAACTGCGTGCTGTCGGACTACTTTGCCGGCCAGGACTACGCGCCGCGCAGCGTGCTGCCCACGCTTGCCAACGCCATGGACGTGGGCGCGCCGAGCAATTTTGAGCGCCTGCGCTGGCTGTATCCCAAGCAGTCGCGCCTGCGCAAAACCCTGGCGGCAGGCTGGGTCAGCGACAGCGAGATCAAGGCCACCATTCGCACCTGGAACAGCCGCCACGGGCAGGTTTTGTGCCCGCACACGGCCACCGCCGCCTGCCTGCTGGAACGCCGCCGGCTGAGCGGCGACGATGCCGACTATGCGCTGGTGGCCACCGCCCATCCGGCCAAGTTTGAAAGCATTGTCCAGCCGCTGGTCAGCGCTTCGGTGGGCATGCCGCCGGCGCTGGCCCGGCTGCTGCAGCGCCCGGCCAGCGCGCAGCCGTTTCAGGCCAATACAGAACTGTTTAAAGGCTGGCTGCTTGAGCGCGCCGGGGCTGAACGCAGCCAGGCATGACCCGCCATACCGCTGTTACTTGAGCCGCTCTATGCCCAGCATGTTCATGATGGATTTTTCATAAAACGGCTCGCTGCGTCCGGTGCGCACCTTGCGCAGGTGGTACTTTTCAAACGCGATCTTGGCGGCATGCACCCATTTGCCCTTGCGCGTCCAGGTAACATTGCGCGGCGGAATCTGCGGCAGCGCCACAAACGCCATGCCGGTATCACCCATGTCGGCCAGGCACAGGGCGTTCCAGGTGGCTTCGGCGGTGGCCGGCCGGCCTTCCAGTTCCGCCTTTATGTTCTCGGCAATGGCGGTGGCCATGGATTCGATCATCAGCCCGGTTTTGGGCGCGCCCACGGGAATGGGGGTTTCTTCCACCGGTGGAATGGCCACGCATACTCCGGCGGCAAACACGTTGGCATATTTTGGGTTGCGCTGGTGCTTGTCGATCAGCACAAATCCCTTGTCGTTGACCAGCCCGTCCAGTCCGGCGACGGCATCCACGCCGGCAAAGGCCGGAATGATCATGGACCAGGCAAACGGCCTGGTATGCGTCTTGAGCAGCTGCCCCTGCCCGTCCAGCGTCTCGATGACCATTTCATTTTCATCCACCCGGACAATACGCGAATTGGCCAGCCATTCAATGTGCCGCTCGCGCAGTTCGCTTTCCAGCATGCCCTTTGAATCGCCCACCCCGCCCAGGCCCATGTGGCCGATATAGGGTTCGGGCGTTACATACAGCATGGGCACCCGGTCGCGGATCTTGCGCCGCCGCAGATCGGTATCAATAATCATGGCCGTTTCATAGGCCGGCCCGTAGCAGCTGGCGCCCGGTGCCGCGCCGATGATGACGGGGCCGGGGTTTTCCACAAACGCCTGGTAGCTGTTCCATGCCCTGTCGGCATGCGCGGTGGTGCACACCGATTCGGTATGACCGTCCGGCCCCAGCCCCGGCACATCTTCAAAAGCCAGCCGGGCGCCGGTGGCAATGGCCAGATAGTCGTAGTCGATTCGCTGCCCGTCAGCCAGCTCCACCTGATTGTCATCAGGATGCACAGCGGCGGCCGGCTGCGTAACAAACTCAATGCCGCGTCTTTTCATCACGGCTTCAAGATCCACCTCAACATCGTCGGCGCTACGCCAGCCCACCGCCACCCAGGGGTTGGAAGGAATGAAGGAAAACCTGGGCCCGTCGCCAATCACCGTAATCGAATGCCCGTCACCCAGACTGCCGGCCAGCTCCCAGGCCAGGCTGGTGCCGCCAATGCCCGCACCAAGAACCACAACATGTGCCATCACCATGACCTCCGGGGCAGCAGCCCCTTTATCAACAACTGCTAATATTAGCATAATCTTATTGATGGCGGCACCTGTTGTCAAACACAACCACTGAACATGCCCGGAAATTGATCTGGCCCCGATTCAAAAGCCACAGGCCACAGGCCCGGCAGCATCGCCCGCACGGGGTGAAACAGGTATGATGCGGCTTTTCGTCTTTGCAAACGCCGAGGCCACGCATGCCCGATCAGCCCCGCCATTCCAACCCGGTTGTCCACTTTCTGCTGCACGGCAGCATCGTTGTGCAGATCATCATCGGACTGATCGCCGGCATCATCGTGGCCTGGCTGGCACCCGGCGCCGCCGAATCGGTCGGCCTGCTCGGCACGTTCTTTGTCAACGCCCTCATCGCCGTGGCGCCGGTGCTGGTGTTTGTGCTGGTGGCCGCCGCCATTGCCGGCCACCGCAAGGGCGGCGGCACCACCCTGGGCCCCATCCTGCTGCTGTATCTCATTGGCACGTTTTCCGCCGCCCTGGTTGCAGTCACCGCCAGCTTCCTGTTTCCGGTCAGCATCGACCTGCAGGTTCACCAGGGCGAGCTGTCCCCGCCCGGCGGCGTGCTTGAAGTGCTCAAAACCCTGGCCATGAACGTGGTCGACAACCCCGTGCGGGCAGTAGCCAATGCCAACTACATCGGCATTCTTGCCTGGGCCACCGGGCTGGGCACTGCCCTGCGCCACGCCTCCGACTCCACTAAGGCCCTGCTCAACGACATGGCCGCCGCCATTTCATGGCTGGTGCGCGTAGTCATTCGCCTGGCCCCCTACGGCATCTTCGGGCTGGTCACCGCCACCATTGCCGAAGTCGGCTTTTCGGCGCTGGCCAACTATGCCCACATCCTCATGCTGCTGGTCGGCTGCATGCTGGTCGTCGCCCTGGTCATCAACCCCGCCCTGGTGTACTGGAAACTGCGCCGCAACCCCTACCCGCTGGTGTTTGCCTGCCTGCGTGAATCCGGCATTACAGCCTTTTTCATGCGCAGCTCGGCGGCCAATATTCCCGTCAACATGAACCTATGCCGCAAGCTGGAGCTGGACAAGGAGGTCTACTCCATCTCCATTCCGCTGGGCGCCACCATCAACATGGCCGGCGCCGCCATCACCATCACCGTCATGACCATGGCGGCCGTTCACACGCTCGACATCCCGGTCGATTTCTTCACCGCCGTGCTGCTCAGCATTGTTGCCGCCATCAGCGCCTGCGGCGCCTCCGGCGTAGCCGGCGGCTCGCTGCTGCTCATTCCCGTGGCCTGCAGTCTGTTCGGCATCTCCAACGACATCGCCATGCAGGTCGTCGGCGTCGGCTTCATCATCGGCGTCGTCCAGGACTCCGCCGAAACCGCCCTCAACTCATCCACCGACGTCGTCTTCACCGCCGCCTGCACCCTGCCCGCAAAAAACCGCCTGCCGGCCGCAGCCAACCCGCAGGCATAGCCGGCACGGCACTAAAACCGTCTTTTCAGCGCCGCATTCAGCAGCGCATCATGCCAGTCGGCCCCCTCCAGCCACATA
>DATGTG010000125.1:0-8039 GCA_035301965.1 Wenzhouxiangella sp.
ACCGGCGAACCCTTGATCCACTCGACAAGGTAATACATCAGGTGGCCGCCATCCAGTACCGGAATGGGCAGCAGGTTGATAATGGCCAGCGACAGGCTGATCAGACCGAGAAAAAACAAGAAGCGCGACAGGCCCAGGCGCGCCGATGTTTGCGCCATCTGGGCAATAGTAATGGGGCCGGACAGGTTTTTCAGGCTGGCTTTTCCGGTCAGCATGCGGCCGAGAATGCCAAAGGTTGCCGATGTCAGCCGACCGGTTTCGGCAAACGCCTGCCCGGTGGCCTCCAGCGGGCCGTAGCGCAAAATGGTAAACGCCCGCTCCAGTTCGGACTGCAGCGCGTTGTCGGGCGGCTGCGACTGTATTCCGGCCACCACCCGGCCGTCGCGGGTCACGGGCGTCAGCGTTTTTTCAATTTGCTGTCCGCTGCGCAAAACGAGCAGCGTCAGCGGCTGCATCTGGCCTTGGTCATCGGTGCCCAGCTCCGGAATCAGCCGGGCAATGTCGCGCCAGCCATTCACGGCCTGACCGCCGATGCGGATGATTTTGTCGCCGGCCTGCAGTCCGGCCTCGGCAGCCGGTGTCCCGTCGGCCACCTCGCCAACGACGGGCGGGAGGTCGGGCGTCCACGGCTGCAGTCCGATTTCATCAAGAACGGCGGATTCATCAAAGCGCGTTGGCAGATGCTGCAGATCGAGCGTCAGCGTGCGGCGGCGGCCGGATTCGTCTTCAACCACAATATCAACGGGCTTGCGGTCGAGCGCGTGCGGCATGAGGGCCAGCAGCGCGCGCGTCCAGGTTTGCGTCGGCGCACCGTTGACCGCCATGACCATGTCTTTTTCCTGCACGCCCGCCGTGGCGGCAATGCCGGCCGGCTCGCCCACCACCGGGCGCGACTCGGCCACGCCAATCATGAACATCAGCCAGAAGGCGGCCAGCGCAAAAATCAGGTTGAACACCGGGCCGGCGGCCACCACCGCCGCCCGCCAGCCCAGCGGTTTGCGGTTGAAGGCCATGTCGCGCATGGCCGGGTCGATCGGGCCGTCGTGCTCGTCGAGCATGCGCACATAGCCGCCCAGGGGAATGACGGCAATGCGGTACTCGGTTCCGCGCCGGCTGCGGCGCGACCACAGGGCAGGGCCGAATCCTATGGAAAACTGCAAAACCTGCACACCGGCCCGCCGCGCCACCCAGAAATGGCCAAACTCGTGAAAGGTCACCAGCAGGCCAAGGGCCACGGCCAGCCACAGAATGGGGCCAAAAACAGAGAGCATCATGCGTTGCCAGTGGGCCCGCCAAGCGCAGGCCGCCAAATGATCCGGAACATCAGGCCCGTCATTGTAGCGGCTGATGGTTTGTGCTGTGCTAAGGGCCCGTTCATTCCGTGTTTCCTTCAGCTGGAACCCAGATAACAAACGAACAGGGCAAAAAACGGGCTGACGGCGGCCAGGCTGTCAAAGCGGTCGAGAATTCCGCCGTGGCCGGGCAGCAGGGCGGAACTGTCCTTGAGCCCGCTTTGGCGCTTGAGCAGGCTGAAAAACAGATCGCCGCCAATGGAAATGGCGGCCAGCACCAGGGCCACTGCGAAAACCGCTGGCCAGGGCGGAAGCCGGGCCGGCAGCAGGGCGGCAGCGAGCGCAGCAAACAGCGCAGCACCAATCAGTCCGCCGGCCGCGCCTGAACGGGTTTTGCCGGGGCTGATGGCCGGCGCCAGTTTGGGGCCGCCAAAATGACGGCCGGAAAAGTAGGCGCAGGTGTCGGCCGCGGCAATGATGACCAGCAGAAGAACCACCAGCCAGGGCGAGCGCGCCTGCACCAGGCACAGCCCCAGCCAGGCGGCCAGCAGCAGCCAGCCTGTAACGACCAGCTTGAGCGCGGCGGCGGTTGGGCGCACGGGTTTTTGGGCGCTGGCACGGCCAAGCCACACAAAACCAAGCAGCCACAAAACGCAGGCTGCGGCCAGAAAGGGAACCGCCGGCATGCTTGACAGGTGCATGGCCGCCCCGGCGGCGGCCAGCACCAGGCCATAAAGCCAGCGCAGGGCCGGGTTTGTGAGCCCGGCCAGGCGCGCCGCTTCCCAGCCGCCTGCTACAAGCAGCAGGCCGGCCGCGGCCGCGGCAAACCACAGCGGCGGCAAGAAAAAGACGGCCAGCAGGCCGGCAGCAGCCAGCACCACGGCGGTTGCAATGCGCTGTTCAAGCACTTTGCTCGACTCCGGCCAGGCCGCCGAAGCGCCGTTCGCGGGCGGCAAAGTCCTTGAGCGCCGCGCCAAAATGGCCGGCATCGAAGTCCGGCCACAGCACATCGGTAAAGTACAGCTCGGTGTAGGCCAGCTGCCACAAAAGAAAATTGGACAGCCGCTTTTCGCCGCCGGTGCGAATGAACAGATCAGGCGGCGGCAGCTGCGCCAGCGACAGGGCATCGGAAAGCTTGTGCAGGTCGATGTCTTCGACCCTGAGCCTGCCTTGCTCAACCTGGCGGGCCAGGCTTTGGGCCGCGGCCACAATATCGGCCTGGCCGCCATAGCTTACGGCAATGTTTAGAAGCAGCCCGCTGTTGTCGGCGGTGCGGCGTTCGGCGCGCGCCATGCCTTCGCGCAGGGGGCGGCTGAAAGCCTTGCGGTTGCCGATAAAAACGAGCTTGACGTTGTTTTCGTCCAGCTCGCGTATTTCACGATTCAGGGCCTTGAGAAAAAGCTCGAGAAGCTGCCTGACCTCGCTTTGGGGGCGGCGCCAGTTCTCGCTTGAAAAGGCATAGACGGTCAGGGCGGAAACGCCGCTTTCAATGGCGGCCCTTATGGTGCGCTTGAGCGCCTCGGAGCCGGCCTCGTGGCCGGCAGTGCGTGCCTGGCCGCGGCGCTGGGCCCAGCGACCGTTGCCGTCCATGATGATGGCAACATGTTGTGGAACAGCGGCAGGCTCGGACAAGGTGCCTCAGATCTCCATCAGCTCGCGTTCCTTTTCGGCCACAAGCTCGTCAACCTGCGTCACATAGCCGTCGGTCAGCTCCTGAATCTGGGCTTCTCCGCGCCTGACCTCGTCTTCGCTCAGTTCCTTGTCCTTTTCAAAGTCCTTGAGCTGGCCATTGCTGTCGCGGCGAATGTTGCGGATGGCGATTTTGGCCTGCTCGCCCTCGGCATGCACCACCCGAACCAGCTCGGTGCGCCGCTCTTCCGACAGCGCCGGCAGGGGAACGCGGATATTGGTGCCGGCCGTCGAGGGGTTCAGCCCCAGGTCGGAGCCGATAATTGCCTTTTCTATGGTCGCGACCATGGAGCTGTCGAAGGGCACCACGCTGAGCGTGCGGGCGTCTTCGGAGCTGATATTGGCGGCCTGGTTGAGCGGCACATCGGTGCCGTAGTATTCAACCCGAATGTGTTCCAGGAGGCTGGGATGGGCCCGGCCGGTGCGAATTTTTGCCAGTTCCGACTGCAGGGACGCAATGCTCTTTTGCATGCGCGCGTCAGCGTCCTTTTTTATTTCATTGAGCATGGTGATCTCCCGATTGCTGCTGCCGTGCGTCAGGTTTCAGGTCCGTCCCTGAGCAGGGCAGCCGATCCAGCGTTGTCCAGTATGCGATCAGCTGACCAGGGTGCCCACATCCTCGCCCTGTATAACCCGTGACAGCTCGCCCGGGCGGTTCAGGTTGACAATGCGTATGGGCATGGACTGGTCTCTGCACAGCACCATGGCATTGGCATCCATGACTTCCAGCTTGCGCTCGATCACCTCATCATAGCTGATGCGCGCATAGTGAACCGCGCCTTCGTTGGTGAGCGGGTCGGCCGAATAGATGCCGTCCACCTTGGTGGCCTTGATCATGACATCGGCACCGACTTCTATGGCCCGCAGGCTGGCTGCGGTGTCGGTGGTGAAGAACGGATTGCCGGTACCGGCGCCGAAGATGACCACGCGGTGCTTTTCAAGGTGGCGCACGGCGCGCCGGCGAATGTAGTCCTCGCACACATCGCGTACCGACACGGCCGACATGACGCGGGTTGTCACATCGGCCTTTTCCAGCGCGTCCTGAAGCGCCAGGGCGTTCATGACGGTGGCCAGCATGCCCATGTGGTCGCCGGTGATGCGGTCGATTCCCGATGCCGCCAGGCCCTTGCCGCGAAAGATGTTGCCGCCGCCAATGACAATGCCGATCTGGACGCCGGCCCCGACCACCCCGGCGACCTCACGCGCGATGCGTGAGGACACCTTGGGGTCGATGCCGTAGTCGAGCTCGCCAAGCAGCGCTTCACCGCTGAGCTTGAGCAGTACGCGCTGATAATGAGGCTTGTCGTTCAAGGTCATTCCTTAATGAGTTGGCGAGTGGCGGCTGTCAGGGCAGGCTCAGCTGCCCTTGACCTGCTGCATGACTTCGGCGGCAAAGTCGTCTTCCTGCTTTTCAATGCCTTCGCCCACTTCCAGGCGCACAAACCGGATGACTTCGGCGCCCTTGCCCTTGAGCAGCTTGCCAACGGTCTGGTCGCCGTCCTTGACGAACGGCTGGCCGGTCAGGGTGATTTCCGACAGGTGCTTGTTGAGCCGGCCGCTGACCATCTTCTCGATGATTTCAGCCGGCTTGCCGCTGCCTTCGGCCTGGGCGACCAGAATCTTCTTCTCGCCCTCGACCACTTCGGCCGGCACATCGGCCACGTCGCGCCACGGTGGATTGAGCGCCGCCACGTGCATGGCCAGATCGCGTGCCAGTTCTTCATCGCCGCCCTTGAGGGTCAGCAGAACGCCAATGCGCCCACCGTGGCTGTAGCTGCCCAGCGTGGCATCGCCGACATCCAGGCTGACCATGCGGCGCACCTGAATGTTCTCGCCCAGCCTGGCGATCAGCTGGGTGGTGGCATCGGCCACGCTGCTGCCGTCCTTCATGGCGGCCTGGTTGAGCTCGTCAATGTTTCCGGCCGTCAGCGCCAGCTGTGCAACTTCATTGGCAAAGCCGCTGAAGTTGTCGTCCTTGGCCACGAAGTCGGTTTCACAGTTGACTTCAACGAGAACGGCGCGCTCGCTGTTGCTGGCGATGACCACCAGGCCTTCGGCAGCCGTGCGGTCCGACTTTTTGCCGGCCTTGGCCAGTCCGCTTTTGCGCAGGTGCTCAATGGCGGCATCCATGTCGCCACCGGTCTCCACCAGCGCTTTTTTGCAATCCATCATGCCGGCGCCGGAGCGCTCGCGCAGTTCCTTCACTTGTGCTGCAGTAATGCTCATGGCTTGTATAAAGCTCCTTGAATTTCAGTGTGAATAACGGCGACAGCAGTTCAGCTGTCGTCGTCTTCAGTTTTTGCGTCTGTGTCGTCTGTGCCAGCGGCTTCAGTTTTGGCTTCAGTTTCGGTCTCGGCTGCAGGCTTGGCCACAGCCTTTTTCTTGGCGGCCTTCTTTTTGGCCGTCTTTTTCTTGCTGGCAGCAGCGGTTTCGGCTTCGGCTGTTTCAGCGTCCTTGTCCGCATCTGCGGCGCCGGCCGGCGCATCGTCCGCCGCCTTGGCGACAGTTTTCTTCTTGGCCACCTTTTTGGCCACTTTCTTTTTGGCGGCCGGACGGGGCTGGGCCTGGGGCTGCTCGGCCTGTACGGGGTTGCCGTCGGCATCCAGCTCGACAAACTCGTCCTTGTCGCCTTCACCCGGCTGCGGAACCGAGGCGCGCCCTTCCAGAATGGCGTCGGCGGCCAGCTGGGTATACAGGCGAATGGCGCGAATGGCGTCGTCGTTGCCCGGAATGACGTAGTCGGCGTGGTCCGGGTTGTGGTTGGAGTCAACCACGGCCACCACCGGAATGCCCAGCTTGCGCGCTTCGTTGACCGCAATGGCTTCGTAGCCGACGTCAATCACGAACAGGGCGTCGGGCAGGCCGTTGATGTTCTTGATGCCGCCCAGGCTGCGCTGCAGACGGTCGCGTTCGCGGGTCAGCTCCAGCACTTCCTTTTTGACCAGCAGGTCAAATGTACCGTCGGTGTCCATGGCTTCCAGCTCCTTGAGGCGGTTGATGGAGCCGCGCACGGTGCGGAAGTTGGTCAGCATGCCGCCGAGCCAGCGATGGGATACATAGGGCATGCCGCAGCGCTCGGCCTCTTCGGCAACGGCCTGGCTGGCGGCGCGCTTGGTGCCCACAAACATGATGGTGCCGCGGCGTGCTGCCAGGCTGCCCATGTAGTTGAGCGCATCCTTGAGAAGCGGCAGGGTTTCTTCCAGGTTGATGATGTGGATCTTGCCGCGCGAGCCGAAGATGTAAGGGGCCATCTTCGGGTTCCAGAAACGGGTCTGGTGGCCGAAATGAACGCCTGCTTCAAGCATTTGGCGCATGGTGACATCGGTCATTTTTCAATACTCCATTGGGTGGACAATCGCCCGGGCCGCCATCAACCGGGTGTGGCGGCAGTTCGGGTTCAAATTGTCCGGGGTTTGAGCCTCCGCTGACCCCATGCGGCTTATCCGTCATATGCAATAATGACGGACAACCCGGCCACATGTGCCGGCCAGCGTGTGTAATGGTTTTGATTTGCCGCCTCCAGCCCCGTCTGCGCAGGCAGACCGGTTGAAATACGCGACAAATCTCTCTTATTATACTGACTTTGACGCTTTTGGCGCAAGGCGAATTTCCGGCGTCTGCTTTTGCAAGGATGGGCGGGGCAGAGCGGAGGCGGGCGGTTTTCTGCGGCAGGCCCGCGCGGCCCGGTTCTGTCCCGGCCGCAGGTTCAATACCTCTGCAGCCTTGCCTTCATTCACAGCTACTCATCATTCATAACTATTCAAAGGGAACAATGTCATGTTAAACAAGGTGCTTGGTGGTTTGGGCGGTCTGGGCGGCGGCAAGGGCGGCATGGTTGGCGTCGTCAGCCAGCTGCTGGAGCAGGCCGGCGGTATTTCCGGCCTGCAGAAAATTCTGGCCGCCAACGGCCTGGCCAGCCAGGTGGCGTCATGGATTGGCACCGGCGCCAATCAGAGCGTAACCGGTGGTCAGCTTGGCCAGGCGCTCGAAAAGGGCGGTCTGGGCAGCCTGATCGGCCAGGCGGCCGGGCAGCTCAACATGAATTCCGAGTCGGTGCAGTCGCAGCTGGCCGGGGCGCTGCCCGCCATTATCGACAAGCTGACGCCCAACGGCGAGATTCCCGCCGGCGACGGCAAGGGGCTTGACCTGTCAACGCTGACCGGCCTGGCCGGCAAGCTGTTTGGCTGATGCTGTCTGCCATCCCGCGGCCGGCGGCCGCGGGATGGCTAACAGTAGTTAGCGTTGGCCGCAGCAACCAGAATCAGGCCAGGCGCCTGATCAGTTCATCCAGCGCGTCATCCAGCGCAAATTCCCCGGCGTCGCCGCCGCGGCGACGATACTCGACCACGCCCTTGTCCAGCCCGCGCTCGCCCACAATGAGCATGTGCGGAATGCCGATCAGCTCGGCATCGGCAAACATCACGCCCGGACGCAGCGGGCGGTCATCAAGAAGTACATCCACCCCGGCCTTCATCAGCGCTTCATAAAAGCGTTCGGCCTGCTCGCGGGCGCGATGCGACTTGTGCCCGTTGATCGGCAGCACGGCCACCGTAAAGGGCGCCATGGGCTCGGGCCAGATGATGCCGGCGTCATCGTGATTCTGCTCAATGGCGGCCGCCACAATGCGCGACACGCCAATGCCGTAGCAGCCCATGGCCGGGTGGGCCGGACGACCGTCCTCGTCCATGACCACGGCGTTCATGGCCTCGGAGTATTTGCGGCCCAGCTGGAAAATGTGCCCAACCTCTATGCCGCGAATGATTTCAACCCTGCCCTGGCCGTCGGGTGCGGGATCACCGCTGACAATGTCGCGCAGATCGGCCACCTCGGGCAGCGGCACGTCGCGATTCCAGTTGATGCCGAAATGGTGCTTGTCGTCGATATTGGCGCCGGCGGCAAAGTCGCTGGTCACGGCCACCTGGCGGTCGACCACGCACGGAACCGCAAGATCGACCGGGCCGAGGCTGCCCGGGCCGGCCCCAATGGCGGCGCGAATCTCGGCTTCATCGGCCATGCGCAGGGGCGCGGCCACCCAGGGGTGCTTTTCGGCCTTGACTG
>DATGTG010000126.1:0-21643 GCA_035301965.1 Wenzhouxiangella sp.
AGCACAGCCGGCAGCAACACCGCCGGAGCAGACCGCAGCAACAGCTTTACAACGCGCAGCGGAAGCGGCGCGCTGGACGGTGCGTCCAACAGCGTGAACATCCGCATCGCGGAACCCGAGCTGGCCATTGTCAAGGCGGCCGCTCCCGACACCGGCGAGGCCGGCGACATCATCACGTTCAGTCTGACGGTGTCTGCAAACAGCGGCAGCAACAACAGCCCGGCCTACGAGGTGAATATTGCCGACAGCCTGCCGGACGGGCTTGTCGGTCTGACTAACGTCAATATCAATTCGACAGGCGATTGTTCAGCCGTGGTCGACAACACCTCGGGCGATGACCTGGATCTGTTCGTCGAGGAAATGGGGCCGGGCTGCCAGGTTGAAATAGAATTTGAGGCCGAGCTGGAAGTCAGCGTTGAGCCCGGCACGGTCATTACCAACGACGCCGAAGTGGACTGGACCAGCCTGCCCGGCGGACAGGGCACCTCGACTAACCCCACCGGCTCGAACACGCCCGGCGCTTCAGGCGACGATGACGGTGCGCGCGATGGCTCCGGTTCCGGCATGAATGACTACCACGTCGGAGATTCGGCCGATGTCACCATTGATTCGGTGGTTGCCTCCAAGGTGGTCAGCGACACCTCCGAGTCGGCCACCGGCGATGAAGAACACCGCCCCAATGTGGAAGACCTGGCGATTGGCGAATCGGCCACCTTTGACATCACGGTCACCATTCCCCACGGCACCACGCCGCAGGTGGTCATCACCGACACCGTGCCGTTTACCAACGGCATCATGCGCGTCGACAGCGCCAGCGTTATCAGCGTGGGCGCCAATTTGAATGCCGATGTTCCATCGCCTGCACCCGTCATCAGCGACAGCCAGCTGGGCGACGGCATTGATGACACGGTGGTCTTTGACTTCGGCCAGGTGGTCAATGACCCTGCAGGCAGCAGCAGCACGGAAGACAGCCAGATTGTGGTGCAGGTTGTTGCCACGCTGGTGGACGACAGCGCCAACCAGAACGGTGATGCGCTGACCAACAACGTGCTGGTGCAGTTCGGCTCTGGCCTGGATGCTTCGGCCAGCGCGCCGGTTGACGTGGTCGAGCCCGAGCTGGTTATCAACAAGGCCGGCAGCATCACCGGCGGCCAGGCCGGCGACACCGTCACCTACACCGTCACCATCGGTCACGGAAACGGCTCGACGGCCGATGCCCATGACCTGGTCTTTATTGACGACCTGCCGCCCAAGCTGGCGCTTGATCCAAACAGCATTCAGGTGATCAGCGGGCCGGACTTCGATGTGGATACCAGCAGCGGCAACAGCATTGAGCTGGGCTGGATAGAGCTTGAGCGCGGTGCTGAAATCGTGCTTGAGTACCAGGCCGAGCTCACCATTGATGTCCAGCCGCAGGAAGAGCTGGTCAACGTTGCCAAACTGGAGTGGGACTCCATCGCCGGCGACAGCGACGATGAGCGCGAATACAGCGCCGATGACGATCACGTCATCACAGTGACCGAACCCGGCGTTGAAAAGATCGTGTTTGACACCAGTGAGCCCAGCACCGGCAGCGGCCAGTACGGGCCGGAAGAAGACCTGACCATCGGTGAAGAGGTGACCTACCGCTTTACCGTGACCTTCCCCGAAGGCACCAGCGACGGCGTGGTCATCACCGACCAGCTGCCCACCGGCTCAAGTACGCTGGCCCTGGTCTCTTCCGAGGTCATCAGCGTTGGCGCACAGCTTTCAGGCGCACAGCTCCCGTCGGTGGGTGATCCGGGCACGGCCTCGGACACCAACAGCGACGGCCACGACGACCGCGTCCGCTGGGAGCTGGGCACCATTGTCAACAACCCCGACGGCGTGCTTGACGATGACGACCGCATTACCTTCGAGGTGGTGGCCGTGGTGGTGGACGAGGCCGTCAACCAGGGCGGCATCACCGATCAGCGCAACGTGGCCACCATGGAAACCTCCAGCGGAGATCCGATTTCCGGCAGCGTGGGCGTCGACATTGTGGCCCCGGAGCTGAATCTGGAAAAAACCGTTGAAGACCCGGCCGACGGCCGCGTCGAGGCGGGCGAGGTTGTTACTGTGCGCCTGGATATCGAGCACACAAGCGGTTCCAGCGCCGATGCCTTTAACCTGGAAATTGAGGACAGCCTGCCGGCCGGCCTCAACTGGAGTGGCGACGGCAGCGTGAGCGGCAGCTGCAGCGGCCTGAATATCGATTCATCGAACGATCCGACCATCATTTTCAGCCTGGACGAACTGGCGCTGGCTGACGGCAGCTGCTACATCACCTATGAAGTGGTGGTCGACCAGGCGGTCGAGGCCGGCGACAAGCTGACCAACTCGGCCGCGCTTGAATACGACTCGCTGCCCGACGGCGACGATGAGCACAACCGCAGGCGCGACAGCGCCGATGCGGCCGATGTCACCATCAAGGGCCCGGGCCTGACCAAATCGGCGCAGACCTCGGGCATGATGAGCGCCATAAGGACAGCCAGCGGCATCCTCGCCCTGCCCGACGTGTCCATTGGCGAAACCGTCACCTATGAGCTCACCATCGAGTTCCCCGAGGGCATCACCACCGACGCCGTTCTTGTGGACTCCCTGCCGGCCAGCACCAGCGACGGCTTCATGGAGGCCATCGGCGCCAGCGTGGTGACCGTGGGCGGAAATCTTTCCACCTCCCTGCCGGGAACGCCGGTGTTTGCTGACACCACGGGTGACGGCATTGACGACACCGTGACCTTCGACTTTGGCGACGTCACCAACACCATCGATGGCGTCTCGGACGAAAAGGACAGACTGACCGTCGAGATTGTGGCGCTGGTGGTGGACCACCCGGCCAACGAGGACGGACTGACGCTGGTCAACCTGGCCGAGCTGACCTATGGCCATGACGGGCATATGGAAGACGATGCCGAGGTTCATGTGGTCGAGCCCGATGTGGATTTGAGAAAATCCATGGGCCCGGTCAGTGACGGCGTGGTGCGCATCGAACTGACGCTGGAAAACAGCGGCAGCGCATCGGCCTACAACCTGATTGTCGAGGACGTGTTCGACGAGGCCGACTGGGACGTGGCCCAGTTTGCTGCGGCCAATGTGCCCGCAGGCTACACCCTGGTCATTGAAAATGACGCGCCGGCGGCCGGACAGCACACGGTCAGGCTTGCCAGCACGGGCAGCCAGGCCCTGGCGGCCGGCAGCAGCGTGACGGCCAGCTTCGACATGCCGCTGGCCGTGCTGCCGCCCGACCCCAACCCCATCAGCAACACCGCCGATCTGGTCGGCGGCGACAGCCTGCCGCCCAAGGACGGTTCGCCGCGCGATGAATCCCGCGACCTGCCGCCCGTCAGCGACAGCGACGAGCTGGGCATGCCCGATCTGTCCCTGACCAAGACGGCCGATCTGCAAGTCGATGCCGACAGTTCCGGGGATGTTTCGCCGGGCGACACCCTGCGCTACACGCTGACCCTGGACAACATCGGCGCGGCACCGGCCACCAATATCGTCATCGACGACAGCCCTGACGCCAACACCGAGCTGGTGGTCGGCAGCGTGGTTACCAGCGCCGGCACGGTCACCATCGGCAACAACGCCGGTGACGGCACCGTGCAGGTGACCATCGGCAGCCTGGCAGCCAATGACAGCGTCATCATTGAATACGACACGGTGATCAATTCGCCGCTGCCGGCCGGCGTGGAGTCGGTCATCAACCAGGCGACCCATGATTCCGATGAAACACCGCCGGGCCCCAGCGACGACCCCGACACACCGGACCCCGATGACCCCACCGAGGTGCCGGTCAACGCCGCGCCCGATTTGAGCATTGTCAAGGACGGCGGTGACGCCACGGCCCAGCCGGGTTCAACGCTGGTGTACACGCTGAGCTACGCCAACAACGGCAACCAGGACGCCACCGGGGTGGAAATCACCGAAACAGTGCCGGACAACACCACCTTTAACGCCGCCGCCAGCGACAGCGGCTGGGTGTGCGCCGACACCGTGCCGGGCAGCCTGTGCGTTCTCGATATTGGCGACCTGGACGCCGGCGACAGCGGCACGGTCGACTTTGCCGTGGACATTGACGCACCGCTGCCTGCGGGCGTCAGCAACATCTTCAACGAAGTCTCCATAGACGATGACGGCAGCAACGGCCCCGATCCGACCCCGGAAGACAACGAGGACGATGAGACCACCCCGGTGGACGCCGCCCCCGACCTGGTGCTGGCCAAAACCGGAAGCGGCTCAAGTCCCGCCCCGGGCGACACTTATATGTGGACGCTTGATTATGAAAACGTCGGCAACATCGAGGCCACCGGTGTGGAAATCACCGAAACCGTGCCCGCTCACACCACGTTTGATTCTGTTGCCAGCAGCCCCGGCTGGACCTGCTCGCCGGATGACAGCGCGGGCTCGACCTGCATTATCGACCTGGGCTCGCTTGCAGGCGGAGATTCCGGCAGCGTCAACTTTGCGGTGGTCGTAGACGACCCGCTGGCTTCGGGTGTGGAGAGTATTTACAACGCCGCCGTCATCGCCGATGACGGCAGCAACGGCCCCGATCCGACCCCGGACAACAACGAGGACGACGACACCGTACCGGTGGATGCCTGGTCCGACCTGTCCATTGCCAAGAGCGATGGTGGTGTCACCGCCACGCCGGGCGACACGGTGGTTTATGTCATAGAGTTTGCCAACAGCGGCAACCAGAGCAGCACCGGTGTGGAAATCATCGAAACCGTGCCTGTCAACACCACGTTTGATGCCGCGAACAGCAGTTCAGGCTGGACATGCACGCCCGACGGCAGCGCCGGCTCGGTTTGCGTGCTGACCATCGGCACGCTGGCCGGCGGCGAGACAGGCAGCGCGAACTTTGCCGTGGTGGTGGATGATTCCCTGCCGTCCGGCGTGGACGAGCTGTACAACGCGGTCATGATTGACGACGACGGCAGCAACGGCCCCGATCCGACCCCCGAAGACAACGAGGACGACGAGGTCACGCCGGTGGACGCCGTGCCCGACCTGGTGCTGACCAAGACCGGAACCGGCACAAGCCCCGCCCCGGGCGACACCTACACGTGGACGCTTGATTATGAAAACGTCGGCAATCAGGAAGCCACCGGCGTTGAAATCACCGAAACCGTGCCCGATCACACCACGTTTGATTCTGCTGCCAGCAGCCCCGGCTGGAGCTGCTCGCCGGATGACAGCGCGGGCTCGACCTGCGTTATCGACCTGGGCTCGCTTGCGGGCGGAGATGCCGGCAGCGTTGTCTTTGCGGTGGTCATTGACGACCCGCTGGCTTCGGGCGTGGAGAGCATTTACAACGCGGCCGTCATTGCCGATGACGGCAGCAACGGCGACGATCCGACCCCGGACAACAACGAGGACAACGACACCGTTCCCGTGGACGCCAATATTGACCTGTCGATTGCCAAAAGCGACGGCGGCGTGACCGCTACGGCCGGTGGAACGCTGGTCTACACGCTTGACTACGCCAACAGCGGCAACCAGGACGCCACCGGGGTGGAAATCACCGAAACCGTGCCTGCTCACACCACGTTTGACGCCGGTGCCAGCAGCCCCGGCTGGGCGTGTACGCCCGACGACAGCGCCGGATCGACCTGCGTGCTGACCATCGGCACGCTGACCGGCGGCGAGACGGGCAGCGCCGACTTTGCCGTGGTGGTGGACGAGCCGCTGGCGGCTGGCGTGGACGAGCTGCACAACGTGGTCACCATAGAAGATGACGGCGACAACGGCCCCGACCCGACCCCGGACGACAACGAGGACGATGAGACCACGCCGGTGGATGCCGGCCCGGATCTGGTCATCATCAAGACCGATGGAGGCGTCACGGCCGCGCCGGGCGACACCGTGGTGTACACGCTCGACTACGAGAACGCGGGCAGCCAGGACGCCACCGGTGTGGAAATCACCGAAACCGTGCCCGATCACACCACGTTTGACGCGGCGGCCAGCGACGCCGGCTGGACGTGCGCACCCGACGGCAGCGCCGGTTCGGTGTGCACGCTCGACATTGGTGATCTGGACGCTGGCGACAGCGGGCAGGCCACGTTTGCCGTCACCGTTGATGATCCGGTTGACGACTCTGTCACCGAGCTGCTCAACACCGCTCGCATCGACGATGACGGCAGCAACGGCCCGGATCTGAATCCCGACGACAACGAGGATGACGAAAACACGCCGGTGAGCGTCGAGCCCGAGCTGTCCCTGGACAAGCGTTTGACCGGCGCGCCCGATCCCATCGAGGTTGGCAGCGTGCTGACCTACACCATCGTGGCCACCAACACCGGCAACGTCACGCTGGAGAATGTCGTCGTCAGCGACCCCATGATTACCCCGACCGGCGGCACCACGCCCTGCGCAGCTGTGGCGCCGGGCGATGAGTGCACCCTGGAGGGCGATTACACGGTCACCCAGGACGACGTGGATGCAGGCGAGATTGTCAATACAGCCACCGCCGGCAGCGACCAGACGCCCGACGAGGACGATACGGTGACCACGCCGGTTGACCAGACGCCGGCCATAGAGCTCGTCAAGGAAGCCGAGCTTGAGAGCGGCGAGACCATCGGCAAGGCCGGTGACATCATCGAATACACGCTGACGGCCACCAACGTTGGAAATGTCACCCTCGACAATGTGGTCATCACGGATGATCTGATCACGCTGACCTGTACGCCGGCCCAGCCGGCCACGCTGGATGTGGGCGAGTCCATGGTTTGCACGGGCACCTACGAAATCCAGAACAGCGACATGAACAAGGGCCAGATCGTCAACCATGCCGAGGTGACCGGTGAGTCACCGTCCGGAGAAACGGTCGAGGACAGCGATGACGCCGCCATATCGGTGCGTCCGCCCATCCCCGTGCCGGCTGGCACTGTGTTCACCTGGCTGCTGCTGCTGCTGGCCATGGGCTTCATCGGCCTGCGGGCAACAGCCGCCAGGCGCGCCTGAGTTTCGGCAGGCCCCGTTCCGAACCATGAACATCGGGACGGGGCCCTGACCGGCCGGGCGTGATCGTGGCATCATGCCGCCATGAGCAGCGCCAATGACACCATTTGCGCCATTGCCACGCCGCCCGGACGGGGCGGCGTGGGCGTGGTGCGCCTTTCCGGCCCCGACAGCAAAAATATTGCCCGCCAGCTGTGCGGTACCCTGCCGCCTGCGCGCCAGGCGGGCCTGCGCCGCTTTCGCAACCGCCGGGGCGAGGTCGTTGACTCCGGGCTGGTGCTGGTTTTTCCGGCGCCGGCGTCCTTTACCGGCGAAGATGTTGTCGAGCTGCAGGGCCACGGTTCACCGGTGGCACTGGAGCTGGTGGTTTCAGCCTGCCTGAACCTGGGTGCCCGCCGCGCCGGGCCGGGCGAGTTCAGCCAGCGCGCCTTTCTGAACAACCGCATGGACCTGGCCCAGGCCGAGGCGGTGGCCGATCTGATAGACGCGGCAACCGCCAGCGCCGCCCGCGCGGCCAATCGCAGCCTGGAGGGGGCATTTTCCAAAGAAGTCGGCCGCCTGGCCGAAGAACTGACCCGCCTGCGCGTATGGGTTGAGGCGGCCCTGGACTTTCCCGACGAGGAAATCGATTTTCTTGCCGAAGGACAGGTGGTGGACCAGACCCGCGCGCTTTTGGAGCGCCAGCAGGCTCTTCTCCGCCGCGCCGGCACCGGGCGTTTGCTGACCAGCGGGGTGCGCATTGCCATTGTCGGCCGGCCCAATGCCGGCAAGTCCAGCCTGCTCAACGCGCTGAGCAGAACCGACAGCGCCATTGTGACCGAAATACCCGGCACCACCCGCGATGTGCTGCGCGAGACCGTGTCCATTGCCGGCCTGCCGGTGGTGCTGTCCGACACCGCCGGCATTCGCGAGACCGCCGATAGGGTGGAATCCGAAGGCGTGCGCCGGGCCACCCGCGAGATGCAGGGGGCTGATCTGATTTTCTGGGTTGTTGACGTTCGTGAACAGGACGCCGCGCCCCTGCCGGGCCTGCCGGACGGGGTGCCGGTGATCAGGATAGACAACAAGATTGACCTGGTTGATCGGCCAGCCTACAGAAACGGCCTCAACGTGGGGCTGTCAGCCAAAACCGGCGCCGGCATGGAGCTGCTCGAAGCGCTGGTGGCCGAGGAGCTGGGGCTGTCAGGTGCCGACGGCAGCGAGTTCAGCGCCCGCCAGCGGCATGTGGACGCCATTGCACGGGCCGGTGAAAGCATTCGCGCCGGCCTGGCCGAGCTCATCGCCAGCGGGTCGGGCGAGCTGCTGGCCGAAGAACTGCGTATGGCCGCCGATGCCCTGGGCGAGATTACCGGTAAAATGACCTCGGATGAACTGCTCGGCCACATCTTTTCCAGCTTCTGCATAGGCAAGTAACGCATTTGCCCGCTGCGCAGGCCGCGTTCTATACTCGAATCTGGCACAGCCGGGAGCGCATCATGCACACGATTCGACAGGTATTGGGCAACAAGGGCGAGCAGGTCTTTTCCGTTTCGACCGATGATACGGTGCTGAAAGCCATTCACGAGATGGCCACCAAGGGCGTGGGCGCGCTGCTGGTCATGGATGACGGCCGCCTTTATGGCGTTTTTTCCGAGCGTGATTATGCGCGCAAGATCATTCTGGCCGGGCGGTCCTCGCGGGAAACCCGCGTGGGCGAGGTGTGTTCATCGCCCGCTGTGACCATAGAACCCGGCGCAACGGCCCAGCAGGGGCTGGCCGAAATGACCGAGAAACGCTTTCGTCATCTGCCGGTAGTCGAGGACGAGCGGCTTATCGGCATTGTGTCCATTGGCGACCTGGTCAACGCCGTGCTCCACGATCAGCAGCAGTTGATCGATCAGCTGGAGCGCTATGTGACCGGCTGAGCCGTGCCCCTGGAAGAGACGCTGTTTTTTGCTGCCCGGGATTTGGGGCTGGAAATTGACCGGCTGAACATCCGCGCCGTCGGCGGCGGTGATGCGGTCCGGGCCTGGCAATTGCACACCCCGGGCCGCCGTGTTTTTCTGAAAACATGCCCGCCCGGGCAGAAAAAAATGCTGGCGGATGAGGCCGACGGCCTGACAGCGCTGGCCAAAACCGGCGTGCTCAGGCTGCCCGAAATTCTCGGCCGGGGACAAACGGACAGGCTGGCCTGGCTGGCGCTTGAATACCTGCAGCTCGAGCCGCGCAATTCTACCGTGGATGAGCGGCTGGGCCGCCAGCTGGCCGCGCTGCATAGCCACAGCGGCGAACAGCACGGCTGGCATATCGACAACCACATTGGCCCAAGCCCGCAGATCAACACCCCCGAAGACAGCTGGGCCGTGTTTTTTGCCCGCCACAGGCTTGGCTTCCAGTTTGATCTGCTGGGCCAAAAAATGCCCAACAGCCGCGCGCTTAAACTGAAAGACGAGGTCATTGCCGCCTGGCGCCGCTGCGCCGAAAACCACCAGCCGCAGCCATCGCTGCTGCACGGTGACTTGTGGAGCGGCAACGCGGCGGCCCTTGAAGACCGGCAGCCGGTGGTCTACGACCCGGCCGTGCATTATGGCGATCGTGAATGCGATCTGGCCATGACCCGGCTGTTTGGCGGATTCAGCATGCAGTTTTACCGCGCCTATGAGCAGGCCTGGCCGCTGCCTCCGGGGGCAGAAGAGCGTCAGGGCTTCTACCGGCTTTATCATCTGCTCAACCACGCCAGCCTGTTTGGGTCGGCCTATGTGGACGCGGCCATAGAGCTGGCGGAGCGGCTGTCAAATAGATTCTGACGCCGGCCGGAATGGATCGCAGCGTTCCATGGCTGCTGCGACTGAAGCGCGCAGCGGTGGGTTACCATGATTCCTGATCAACCAACAGGAGCACGCAATGGGCCTTCTGGTCGACGGAAAATGGCACGACAAGTGGTATGACACCGAGTCCAGCGGCGGGCGCTTCGAGCGCAGCGCGGCGCTGTTCAGAAACTGGATTACGCCCGATGGCTCACCGGGGCCGCAGGGCCGGGGCGGGTTTGCCGCCGAGCCGGGCCGTTATCATCTGTACGTGGCCTACGCCTGCCCGTGGGCCAACCGCACGCTGATCTTTCGCAAGCTTAAAAAGCTGGAGCCCATGATCTCCGTGTCGGTGGTCAATCCGCTGATGCTGGAAAATGGCTGGACATTCGAGGACGGCTACAAGGTCACGCCCGATCCGGTCATCAACGCGCGCTACCTTCACCAAGTTTACACCGCCGCACAGTCCGACTACAGCGGCCGGGTGACCGTGCCGACGCTGTGGGACAAAAAACAGGGCACCATCGTCAGCAACGAGTCGGCCGACATCATCCGCATGTTCAACTCGGCCTTTGACGATGCGGGTGCCGCGCCGGGCGACTATTATCCCGAAGAGCTGCGTGCCGAGATCGATGCCGTCAACGAGCGGGTTTATGACAACGTCAACAACGGTGTTTACAAGGCGGGTTTTGCCACCTCTCAGCAGGCCTATGAGGAAGCGGTTTTGCCGCTGTTTGAAACGCTCGATTGGCTGGAGGGCAGGCTGGACGAAAACCGCTATCTGTGCGGCGCGCGCCAGACCGAGGCCGACTGGCGCCTGTTTACCACGCTGATCCGCTTTGATTCAGTCTACGTGGGCCACTTCAAGTGCAACCTGCGCCGCATCGAGGACTACCCCAACCTGTCAAACTATCTGCGCGAGCTGTACCAGATGCCGGGCGTGGCCGAAACGGTGGATTTTCACGCCATCAAGCTGCATTACTACGGCAGCCACAAGACCATCAACCCGACGGGCGTGGTGCCTATGGGGCCGGCCCTGGACTTTCATCGTCCACATGACCGCCAGCGCCTTGAGGCCCGGCCGCATTCCTGACCCGGTAGCGGCCGGCCAACCGGTCGGTGGCGCGCCGCGAGCCGCCCACCTGCACGGGCAGGCGCCGTCGGCTGGCCGGGCGCACCGACTGCAGGGCCTGGAACAGCAGCGGCACCACGATCAGCGTGGTGCCCACCCAGAACCAGGCATCCGGAACCTCGGCAAAGAACAGCCAGCCGAGAATGAAGGCCCACAAAATGCCGGTGTATTCGGACGCGGTCACCTTGTTGGCGTCGACGTGTTTGTAGGCCATGATCACGGTCATGTTGTAGCCCAGAACAAACAGCGCCGAGCCGAAGGCCGCGCCCATGGAGACAAAATCAACGGGCGCGCCCTCTATCAGGGCCAGCAGCAGGGCGGCCGGCAGCGAAAACATGTAGTTGAGCAGCAGGCTGTGCGTTACCGGTTGGTCGCGGGGCAGCTTGCGTACCAGCACGGCGCTGATGGCCAGCGCCACCGCCAGCCCCAGCGCGGCCAGGCCGGCCAGATTCATTTGCGTGGGCCGTAAAATGATCATCACGCCGATTAGGCCGCCGACAACCGCAAACAGGCTGGTTTTGGTCAGCTGCTCTCTGAAAAATACCACGCTGATGAACATCACCAGCACGGGCGCGGCGTAGAAGATGGCGTTGGCGGTGGCCAGCGGCAGGGCGCCAAGTGCCACCACCATGCAGATAATGCCGCCCAGGCCGACATGGGCCCGAACAAGGTGGACACGGCTGCCCTGCCACAGATTGTCCCAGTCAACGCGCCGCAGAAAGGGCGTGAGCAACAGAACGGTGAAAATAAGTCGAACCGCAACGAACTGGAAAATGGCGAGCTCGTCCCGGCTGGCCCACTTGATGAGCACGTCCGAAAAAATGGCCAGCAGGTTGCCGGTAACCAGCAGGAAAATGGCGCTGTTGACGGTTTTGCCCTGCATGGTTGCCGGCCTGTACAAAAGTGAGTTTCAAGTGTGGGGCCGGACGCCCGCGCGGGCAAGGGTTATACCACGGTGCTTTTTTCTGTCAGCAGCTCAGCTGTCGTCCTGGCCGTCCAGCCACACGTCAAACCATACCGCATCAAGTTCAGGCTGTGTTTGCAGCCAGTCATCCAGCGTGGTTTCCACCTGGGCGCATTGTTCGCAATCCGCGCTGCGGTAGAGCAGAAGATAGAGGTCGGCCGACGGAAGATCGGATTCGGCAAAGGCCTGACCGTCGGGCGTTTGGGTGCGCTCTAGCAGGCGGTCGATGCGCACCATGGAGCGCTCGCGCCGGTTGCGCGAATGGATAAGGGCCAGCTCGCGCTCGAAGCCGCGCCTAAAACCCTGCAAATGCCAGGCGGCGCTGTGGTCGGCGTGGTAGACATACAGCTGAGGCGTGCTCACAATGACGCCCTCACGCTTGGCCTGAGCACGCAGATTGCCCACAAAGCGCAGATGGTGCTGCGCCACATCGGCCTTCTGGTGCAGCTCCAGGCGCTCGATATCTGCACCGCTGGCGGTCAACAGCCAGCCGGCGGTAATCAGGACGATGAAAAGTCGGGCCGAGGTTCGCATGCAGGCGAGTATAGCGTTTTCAGCTGCCGTTAACGGCAGCAGGGGCGCGAGAATGTATCGTCAATCCGCTACAATGCCGCGCCCATGAAAAATTCTTCGATGGTTCAGCTCAACCCGGCCCAGAAAGCGGCGGTGACTCATATCGAGACACCGCTTTTGGTGCTGGCCGGCGCCGGCTCGGGAAAAACGCGCGTCATTACCGAGAAAATTGCGTGGCTGATTGACAATGGTCATTACGCGGCCGGGGAAATTGCCGCCATCACCTTTACCAACAAGGCGGCGCGCGAAATGCGCCAGCGCATCGGCAAGCGCCTGGGCCGCGGCCAGGTCAGGGGGCTGACCATTTCCACTTTTCACTCGCTGGGCTGGCAGATTCTGCGCTCCGGCCCCGAGGCCGCCGACCGCCGGCCGGGCCTGAGCATTATGGACCAGCACGCCGCCGGTGATCTGGTGCGCGAGCTGCTGCCCTCCGGTGCGCCCAACTCACTGGTGTATGCCGTTCAGGCGGGCATTTCGCGCTTCAAGGATGCCGGGCTGGATGCCGCCCGGGCGCTGGCCTGCGCCGAAAGCGACGATGAGGCCCGGGCGGCCGAGCTGTTTGCCGGCTATCAGGAAAGGCTCAAGGCGCTCAATGCGGTCGATTTCGACGATCTCATCACGCTGCCGGCCCAAATGCTGGAAGACCCGGTAACCAGAACGCTGTGGCGCCAGCGCCTGGCCTACCTTCTGGTCGACGAATACCAGGACACCAGCCAGGCGCAGTACCGGCTGCTGAGCAGGCTGGCGAGCGAGATGGGGGCCTTTACCGCGGTGGGGGACGACGACCAGTCAATCTACGGCTGGCGCGGCGCGCGGCCCGAAAACCTGACCCGCCTGAAAGAGGACTGGCCCAACCTTGAAATCGTCAAGCTGGAGCAGAACTATCGCTCCACGGGCTATATTCTGTCGGCCGCCAATGCGGTCATCGGCTGCAATCCGCGCCAGTTTGAAAAAAACCTGTGGAGCGATTTTGGGCCCGGCGAGAAAGTCCGCGTAATTGAATACGGGGACGAGGCGGACGAGGCCGAGTCCATTGCCCGCGACATTGTCGGTGCCGTTCACGGCGGGCGCGCCCGCTTCGGGCACTGCGCCGTGCTGTATCGCTCCAATTTTCAGGCGCGCGCCCTGGAAAAACAGCTGCGCGAATACAACGTGCCGTACGTTGTTTCGGGCGGGCCGAGCTGGTTTGACGCCCGCGAGGTGCGCGACTGCCTCGCCTATCTGAAGCTGCTGGTCAATCCCGACGACAACCCGGCCTTCATGCGGGTGGCCAACGTGCCGCGCCGCGGGCTGGGCTCAACCACCATGGCCCGGCTTTTTACCTATGCGGACGCCACCGGCAGCAGCCTGTTTTCGGCCGCCCTGGACCGGGTGTTTCAGCAGGAGCTGCCCATGCCGGCGCAGCGCGGGCTGCGCTCGTTTACCAATCTGCTCATCGATTTTCACGATCGCGGCGAGCGCAACGGCATTGCCGCCACGTTTCCCGAGCTGCTCGAACACATCAGCTATCTGGAATGGATCGTGGCCGCCGACGACGACATCAAAAAGGCGCGCCGGCGCGAGCGCTCCATTGAAGACCTGACCGGCTGGGTCGAGCGCCTGAGCGCCAGCGCCACCTCGCCGGAGGAGCTGGTGGCGCGCGTCTCGCTGGTGGCCGGCCCGGACGACGACCGCGGCGAGGGCCAGGACGCCGTGCGCCTGATGACCCTGCACGCAGCCAAGGGGCTGGAATTTCCGCGCGTGTGGCTGGCCGGCTGCGAGGAGGGGCTGTTGCCGCACGTCCGTTCGGTTGATGAAGGCCAGCTGGAGGAAGAGCGGCGTCTGATGTATGTCGGCATTACCCGGGCGCAGCGCGAGCTGCAGATCTCATACTGTCGGCACCGCCGGCGCGGCGGTGAGTCGGAAAAGGTGTCGCCCGGCCGCTTTCTGGATGAACTGCCCGAAAAGGGCATAGACTGGCCGGCCCGCCACGGCGACAGCAAGGTCAGCCCCGAAGACGCCATGGACCATATCGCCGCGCTCAAGGCCATGCTGGACTCGTGATGCCGTGCCCCGGCGGTCTGTATAGAATGTGCGGGGAGTTTGGGCCGTTTTCTCGATGCGGTGGTCTGATTATGAGTTCTCGAAGCGCAAAACTGTGGCTGCTGGCGCTGATCATGACGGCGCTGAGCGCCTGTCATGCCGCCGGCCCGTGGGTTGAAATCAACGGCCAGCGCATCGGCGTTGAAATTGCCGACGACAATGCCAGCCGTGCCAAGGGACTGATGTTTCGCGATTCGCTGGGCAAAAACAGCGGCATGCTGTTCATTTTCGAGCGCGAGGCGCCACGCGCATTCTGGATGAAGAACACCCGCATTCCGCTCGACATCATCTACATGGACAGCCGCTTCCGCGTGGTCGGAATCAGCGCTGACACCCCGCCGTGCCGCTCGCGCAGCGGGCGCTGCCCCAGCTATCCCAGCGCTGCGCCGGCCCGCTATGTGCTGGAAATCAACGCCGGCCGCGCCGCCGCGCTGGGCCTTGAGGCCGGCGACGTGCTCAAGACCGGCAATCTGCCCTGAAACCATCCGGATGAAACAACAGAGGCATGACATGAAAAACTTGCCCAAAAAGAGCGCTTCCGCGCTGACGGTGGTGCAGCTGTCCGACACCCACCTGGCCGCCGATCCGCAGGCGCTGTACCGGGGGCAGAATCCCGACGCCAACCTGGCCCGGCTGGGGCCGGTCATTGGCGGACTGACGCCCGATCTGATCGTATTGACCGGAGACGTGTCCGAAGACGCCTCGGCCGCAAGCTACTGGCGCGCCGGTGGCTTTGTGCGCACGCTGGCGCCGCAGGTTGCCTGGCTGCCTGGCAACCACGACCGCCGGGCCATCATGGCCGGGGTGTTTAACGGGCTCGGCTTCGATGCCGGCCCGATCATCAACAGGGGCGGCTGGCAGCTGGTGCTGCTGGACTCGTCGGATCCCGACCATCCGCACGGTGAGTTTGACGAGCGGCGCCTGATGCCGCTGAATCAAATGAACCCCGACAGCCCGGCGCTGGTGTTTTTGCACCACCAGCCCCTTCCCGTCGGCTCTCCCTGGATAGACAAATATCCGCTGAAAAACCCGCAAATGCTGTGGAATGCGCTGGACGGCCGGCCGGTCAGGGCCGTGGCGTTTGGCCATGTCCACCAGGTGTTTGAAGGGGCGTGCCGGGGCATTGCCTGCCTGTCGGCGCCGTCGGCGGCGGCCAATTCCCGCCGCGACACCGAAAAATTCACCCTGGATGCGCCCGGTCCGGCGGTGCGCTGGTTCAGGCTGTGGCCCGACGGCCGCTGGCGCAGCGGCATTGCCGAGGCCTGAAGCGACGGGTCAGATTTCGACCATCTCGAAGTCTTCCTTGCCGGCGCCGCAGTCCGGGCACAGCCAGTCCTCGGGCACCTCGTCCCAGCGCGTGCCCGGCGGAATGCCGTCATCGGGCCAGCCCATCTCCTCATCGTAGATGAAACCGCAGATAATGCACATCCAGGTTTTGAAAGGCTGTTCTTCGCTCACCGGTTAGAATCCATAACGTCAGACCAACAGGGTATTTTAAGCCATGCACCAGGTTCACGG
The DNA here is from genome assembly GCA_035301965.1 of Wenzhouxiangella sp. Lineage (GTDB taxonomy): Bacteria > Pseudomonadota > Gammaproteobacteria > Xanthomonadales > Wenzhouxiangellaceae > Wenzhouxiangella. The sequence continues at coordinate 16,046 of DATGTG010000126.1, forward strand.
GCCATCATCGGGGCTGTACGCCATCACGCCGGCCGACTGGCCGGCACAAAAACTGCTGGCGGCCGTTGACGAAGCGCTGACGGCCGGTCTGCGGCGCCTGCAGTATCGCGCCAAGCCGCAGCCCGATGAATCCGTGGCCCGCCAGCTGCTGGCCCGCTGCCGCAGGGCGGGCGCCCAGCTGATCATCAACGACGATGTTGTCCTGGCAGCACGCATCGGCGCAGACGGCGTGCACGTCGGGCGCGATGACGGCGACCTGGCCGCCATACGCCGGCAGGCGGGCGATGGCCTGATTGTCGGCGCAAGCTGCTACAACGATCTGGAGCGCGCCCGCCGACTCGCGCAGGCCGGGGCCGACGAGCTGGCTTTCGGCAGCGTGCATGCATCGCCCACCAAGCCCGATGCCGTACACTGTCCGCTTGACGTGCTGACGCAGGCGCGCGAGCTGGGCCGGCCCGTAATCGCCATAGGCGGCATAGTCGTCGGCAACGCAGCCGCCGTCATCAGCGCCGGCGCCGACTGGCTGGCCGTTGGCAGCGCGCTGTTTTCAGCCGCGGACATTGGCGCCACAACCCGACAGTTTCAGGAGCTTTTCGCCTCATCATGAATACCAGCAAGACTCTTTTTGACCGTGCCCGCAAGCATATTCCCGGCGGCGTCAACTCGCCGGTGCGCGCCTTTGCCGCCGTGGGCGGCGAGCCGGTGTTTTTCGAGCGCGCGCAAGGCGCGTACATGTTTGACGTCGACGGCCGGCGCTATATCGATTACGTTGGCTCCTGGGGCCCCATGATCTGCGGCCACGCCCATCCGGCCATCACCGAAGCGGTGCAGGCGGCCGTCGCCCGGGGCTTGAGCTTTGGCGCGCCGTCACCCGATGAGGTCAATATTGCCGAACTGCTGTGCGACATGATCCCGTCGCTGGATCGCGTGCGCATGGTCAACTCGGGCACCGAGGCCACCATGTCGGCGCTGCGCCTGGCCCGGGCCGCCACGGGCCGCCAGCGCTTCATCAAGTTCGAGGGCAATTACCACGGCCATTCCGACAGTTTTCTGGTCAAGGCCGGTTCAGGCGCCCAGACCCTGGGCGTGCCCACATCGCCGGGCGTGCCCGGGGCGCTGGCCGAGCTGACGCTCAACGCGCGCTTCAACGACCTGGACAGCGTCAGGCAGCTGTTTGAGCAGCACCCCGACGACATTGCCTGCGTCATCGTCGAGCCGGTGGCCGGCAACATGAACTGCATCCCGCCGGTACCGGGTTTTCTTGAGGGCCTGCGCCAGCTGTGCGACCAACACGGCGCGGTGCTGATCTTCGATGAGGTGATGACCGGCTTTCGCGTTGGGCCCGCCGGCGCCCAGGGTTTGTATGGCGTGCGGCCCGATCTGACCACCTTCGGCAAGGTCATCGGCGGCGGCATGCCCGTGGGTGCCTTTGGCGGCAAGGAAGACATCATGAAGCTGATCGCCCCTGAAGGCCCGGTCTACCAGGCCGGCACCCTGTCGGGCAACCCGGTGGCCATGGCGGCCGGCATGGCCAATCTGCAGCTTCTTGCAGAAGAAAGCTTTTATGAGTGGCTTGAAGCCCGCACCCGCCAGCTGACCGAAGGCATTGAGCAGGCCGCAAAAGAAGCCGGCGTGCCCGTGACAACAGTGGCCGTGGGCGGCATGTTCGGGCTGTTCTTTACCGATGCGGATCGGATCACCAACTTTGATCAGGCCGCCGCCTGCAACCTGGATCATTTCAGTGCGTTTTTCACCGCCATGCTCCAGGCCGGCGTCTACCTCGCGCCCTCGGCCTTCGAGGCCGGCTTTGTCAGCAGTGCCCACACCGCCGACGATATTGCCGAAACGGTGGCCCATGCTGCCGGGGCGCTGAATGCCATTGCCGCCCGGGACTGAAGCGGTTTGAGAAAAGAGCGGCACGCCGGGCGGCATGTGGACAATCTGTGCGGCGCACAAAGGCTGTGCCAGCGGCTGGCAGGTGTTTTTTGACGCCGCGTTCAGCGGTCGTCACTGCCCGGCAATTCCTGCTCGTTTCAGCGACTCCCATCATGAACTTCAAGCGCATGCAGTTCTTGACCCGCTACTGTTTTTGTGTTAGGAATCTTATGTGTCGGGGACGCTGCAAGACAGGGAACATATCCCTCGAACGATTTTCCCGAACAATTGAGGACTTTTCCGGCGCCCGAATTTGCAGGTTGACAGGGCGCTCCGGAAAACGGATTACACGACAGCGGCTCAGCATCAACAAGGGGGCCGTGCAGCAGTAACTGCTTTGCGGGATGCGGACGCATCAACCAACGAGCGGAGCGGGTTACATGCTGACTCATCGGATTTCCAGAAGGTTCATTTTCGTCGCCGCGCTGGCGGCCGGACTGCTTGTCTCCGCAGCTGCGGCCGGGCAGGAAAACCAGTCTTTTGACCAGTTCATGGTTTCGCACGAGTTGTTGGAAGAGCTGCCGGCCGCAGACAGTGTCCATGATTATGGATCCCGTGTTTTGGTCCGGGCCCAGCCGGGAGCCTTTCCGCGTGAGCTCAGATCCCGGGCCAGTGAGCTTGAGTCAATCAGCCATTTAAGCTACCGGGGCTGGGAGGGAGCGGTCGATGGAGAAGACCCCGCCCGGCTGCCGTCAGTCTCCGACGGCTACTTTGTCCTGTCCCTGGTGGGGCCCATGGCGCCGGAATGGCGGGATCAAATTGGCGCGCATGATCTGACCGTGGTTGATCATGTCTCACCCTACGGGCTTCTGGTTCGTGGCAGCAGCCGGGCCGTACATCTGGCGGCTGATGAGGTTCGCACCAGTGAGGGTTTCAGCGTGATTGTCCACGCCTTGCCCCTGCCAAACGAGAGCCGCACGGCGCGGGAATTGCGCGACTGGCTGGCGGAGCGCGTCAGTGCTTCCGATCTGGGGCTGCGCACGGTCGGTGGTGATGCCCTGGTGCGCGTGGAGTTTCACGCTGATGCGGATATGGCCTCAGCCGATCGCAAGCTGTTGGGTCATGTTGAGGCGGGCCCCGAGCATGCACCTGGTGCCGGCGTATTTCAGTACCGGGCCAGCGCCGCAGACGTTGGCCGGCTGCTGGACGAGGTTGCCGAGATAGCCTTTGTGCACGGCGTCTACCCCAAGGTCAAGCACAACAACATCAGCGTTCAGGACCACATCACAAGCGTTGAAACGGTCTGGAACAACCCGGTACTGGCTTACACAGGTGCCGGCATTGTGGCGGGCGTCAACGACAGCGGACTGTATCTTGATCACGCTGATTTTCCACCCGAAGCGGTTCTGGCCACGGCCGGAAGCATGGAAAACACCGACAGTGCTCATGGAACCCATGTCACTGGAACCGTGGCCGGCCGGGGTGTGGCTCCATCGCCGGAAAACACTTCCGGCTGTGGTGATTTGACCGCTCCGCTGGATGATGCGCGCGGTGCGGCCTGGAATGCGGACATTGTCCACAACAATATTTTTGACGGCGGCATCGAAGAAGAGGCTGCCATGATGCAATGGCAGGCCGAGCAGGGCGCTTCGGTCAACAACAATTCTTGGGGCTACGGTTCCATTCTCGGGCCTGCCACCGGTTATGACAGCGAGACTGTTGCAGTAGATGCCGCGGTACGCGATGCCATTCCGGGCACCGATGTCAACGAGCAGATCAGCATCGTGTTCGCCGCCGGCAATGACGGGTCGGCAGGCGTAAGCAAACCGGCCAACGCCAAGAACGTCATTACCGTTGGTGCTTCCCAGAACGACCGTTGTGGTGCCTACGTACCATCCCAATGCAGCGGGCCGGACATAGACTCCATGGCCTGCTTTTCCAGCCAGGGACCTTCACAGGGCCGCATCAAGCCCGATATTGTTGCGCCTGGCACCGATGTGCTGTCCACCCGCAGCAGGGACCCCCTGGCAAATCCGGGGCCCTGGGACCAGCCGTGGGCTGGCGAGGAATATGCCCTCAACTCCGGCACCTCCATGGCCGCACCCCTGGTCACCGGGGCTGCAGCCCTGTTTTATGAGTTCTATCTGGACACCCAGGGCAAGGTGCCAAGTCCGGCCCTGGTCAAGGGCGCTCTCATCAACACCGCCACCAATCTTGGCAGCGACTTTCCGTCCAATGTCCAGGGCTGGGGAAGGCTGAATCTTGAGCAGGCCCTGCAGGGGCCGGTGGAGGACGGCATTGTCCTTGTCGACCAGGGTGATGTTGAACAACTTGAGACCGCCGACAGCTGGACAACCGCCGTTGGGGTTGCATCAGATGATGCGCCCTTGAAGATAACCCTGACCTGGACGGATCCACCCGGCTCTTCGGGCTGCACCGTCTGCCACATCAATGACCTGGATCTGATTGTCACGGCGCCCGACGGCACCGTTTACCGCGGCAACCAGTTTGCGGGCGCCTGGTCGGAGGCGGAGGCCGAAGGGCGTGACGCCAGCAACAACGTCGAAAATGTGTTCATAGAATTCCCCCAGTCCGGTGAATGGGGCATTGAGATTGTTGCCGTTAGCGTGGCTGAAAACCCCAACCTGCTCAGCGGGCAGGACTTTGCCCTGGTGGCCAGCGGAGATTTTGGCGGCATTTCAGCCGAGCCGGAATCACTGCAGGCCTGCACCAGTGACGGCAGTGTGAATTACACGCTGACGCTCTCGAGCCAGTTTGAGGGCACCACCAGCCTGGCGGCGGATAACCTGCCGGCCGGAACCAGCGGAGACTTCGACCCGAATCCGGTGGTGTTCCCTGACGATGAAAGCATATTTGCGGTTTCGGATCTGGGTGATGCCGCCGGGGGTGAATACACCATAGAAATCAGCGCGACTGATCAGGATGACAGCGACAATTTTGGAGAAACGGAGATTGGCCTGGTTCTTTATGAAGATGTGCCGGGCGACGTATCCCTGAGTGCGCCCGCAGATGGCGCGACTGACCAGGATCTGCGCCCGGAGTTTTCCTGGGACGTCCCTGCCGAAGCCGCCGGGTATCAGATTCAGGTGGCCGACAACGAGGACTTCAATGATCCGGTGATTGACGAAACCCTGTCCGGCACCAGCCTGGTGCCTGAAGAGGATCTGGCCACCGGCACCGATTTCTACTGGCGCGTGCGCAGCAGCAACGCCTGTGGCGACGGTGGCTGGAGCAACACAGCTACATTCCAGACCCGCTTTGAGCCCGTGGCTGAAATCGACCCGCTCAGCTTTGATCTGGAAGTGACCGTTGGTGAACAGACCGACGCCACGCTTGAAATAAGCAACGTTGGCACCGGAGATCTGGTCTGGTCAATAGCAACCGACAGCATTGAAGAGTCGGGGCTGAACCAATTCCTGGAGCTTGATCCGGGCCTGGATGAAGTGGTTGAAGTTCCGGATTTTGTGGCTGAAGGAGCTGCTGATCCGGAGCCGGTTGAGTTTACCTTCAATGCCGGCAGCCTGACCCGCGGCGATGTGGTCGGGTTCACCTTCAAGGGCACCGTCAGCAACATGGATGGCACCGTTTCTTCTGCAGAAGACATGTGCATGATCCTGACCGCGCCCGATGGCACCGCCTTCTCGGCTGGTGGTTTCCTGGGCAGCAGCATGCCCGAGTGCAACGACAATCCCTGGGGGTTCT
>DATGTG010000127.1:0-6259 GCA_035301965.1 Wenzhouxiangella sp.
ATCGTCCGGCAGCCATCGATCAGCTTGAAACGCTGGCACAGCAGGTGGATGCGGAATTTTATCGTGACCCCAGGCCTGATGATGCGGTGGCCATTGCCAAACAGTCCCTGGGCGAAGCCCGCAGGCGCTTTGCCGATGTCCTGATTCTTGACACGGCCGGCCGGCTGGCCGTTGACAGCGAGATGATGGCCGAGATCCGTGATATTCACGGCGCCGTTGACCCGCACGAAGTACTGTTTGTGGTCGATTCCATGACCGGCCAGGACGCCGCCAACACCGCCCGAGCCTTTCACGAGACCCTGCCGCTGACCGGCGTTGTACTGACCAAGACCGATGGCGATGCGCGCGGTGGCGCGGCGCTGTCGGTGCGGCATGTCACCGGTGCGCCCATCAAGTTTCTTGGTACCGGCGAAAAAATTGATGGCCTGGAGCCTTTCCACCCCGACCGCCTCGCGTCCCGCATTCTTGGCATGGGCGATGTGCTCAGCCTGGTTGAAGAGGTGGAGCGCAAGGTTGACCAGGAAAAGGCTCAGAAGCTGGCGCGCAAGGTTGGCAGGGGCAGCCGGCGCTTCGGGCTGGACGATTTTCGCGACCAGCTGGTGCAAATGAACAAGCTGGGCGGCATGAGCTCCCTGATGGACAAGCTGCCCGGCATGAGCAACCTGCCCGATGCGGTCAAGTCGCGGGTTGATGACAACCAGACCACCCGGATGATCGCCATCATCAATTCCATGACGCCCACCGAACGCCGCTTTCCGGACAGCATCCGCGGCTCGCGCAAGCGCCGCATTGCTGCCGGTTCGGGAACGCAGGTGCAGGAAGTCAACCGCGTATTGCGGCAGCACAAACAGATGCAAAGGATGATGCGCCGGATGGGCAACAAGGGCGCCATGGCCCGGCTGATGAAGCGTTTGCCCGGCGGTAGCGGAATGCCTTTTTAGGCTTTTTTGCAGCCGCATTGACACTGCGCTTCCATAACAGATGATTATTGGCTAAAATAGCGGGCTTGCCGATTCCGGCAGCAGAGGCTTTCCCGTCGTCGCAGATACGGGAAGACTATCAGGAGAAAACATGGTCAAGATTCGCATGAGCAGGGGCGGTGCCAAAAAGCAGCCCTTCTACCACATTGTTGTTACCGACAGCCGCAAGGCACGTGACGGCCGCAATATCGAGCGCCTCGGGTTTTTCAATCCGGTGGCCCGCGGCCAGGAAGAGCGGCTGCGTCTGGATATCGAGCGCGTGCAGCACTGGATTGACCAGGGCGCACAGCTTTCAGAGCGCGTTGGTCATCTGTACAACGAGGCGCGCCGCAACCAGTCCAGCCCGCCTGAAGCCGAGCAGTCAGCCACCCAGGCCACGGCCTGAGTTGAAGCCCTTGAACGAGGAATCGGTCATTGTTGGCCGGTTCAACGGCGATTGGGGGGTGCGCGGCTGGGTCAAGGTTTTTTCATACACCCGGCCACCTGAAGCAATTTTTGATTATTTACCGTGGCGGGTTGGCAGCCGCGGTGACGCCATTGAGCCTGTTGAATGGAAAAAATCGGGCCCGCGCCTGGTGGTCAGGCTTGAAGGTGTCAATACACCTGAAAAGGCCGCCGCGCTTGGAAGAACAGTCATTCGCGTGGCGCGCTCATCCCTGCCCGCTCCCGAACCGGGCGAGTACTACTGGCATGACCTTGTCGGACTCGAAGTTGTCAACCGACAGAATCACCGCTTTGGTCAAATTTCAAAAATGCACGAAACCGGTGCTCACGACGTGATGGAAATCGAGGGCGCCGATGACGTCGTGCTGATTCCCTTTGTAACAGGGCGGTTCGTTGTCGATGTTGATCTTGAGGCGCGCCGGGTCACGGTTGACTGGCCATCCGAATGGGCCGGGCCGGACTGAGCGTGCTTGAGCGGATTGATGTTGTCACCCTGTTTCCCGACTGGTTTGACTGCTTCCACCAGCTTGGGCTGACCGGCCGTGCCGTCGAAGACGGCCGCGTAAGCCTGAACTGCTTCAATCCGCGCGAATTCGCCACCGGGGTTCACAAAAGCGTTGATGACCGTCCGTATGGCGGCGGGCCTGGCATGGTCATGCGCCCCGAGCCGCTTGCCCGGGCCATAGAAGCGGCACGAGGCAATGATGCCGATGTGACGGTGGGCTACTTGAGCCCGCAGGGAAAACCGCTGACCCAGTCCGTGCTGGCCGATCTGGCCACCCGGCGCCGGCTCGTTATCGTATGTGGCCGCTATGAAGGCGTTGATGAGCGCGTGCTCGACGAGCTGATCGACGAGGAGTGGTCTGTGGGTGATTTTGTGTTGTCGGGCGGTGAGCCGGCTGCGGCCGTCATGATTGATGCCCTGGTGCGGCTGCTCCCGGGGGTTCTTGGCCATGAACTGTCGGCCGAGCAGGATTCCTTTTCACATGGCCTGCTCGATTGCCCGCATTACACCCGCCCGGCCGAGTGGCGCGGGCGCCACGTGCCCGAGGTGCTGACGAGCGGGGATCACGCCAGGGTTGAGCGCTGGCGACATGCCCAGGCATTGCTGCGCACGCGCGACCGGCGCCCCGACCTGTTTGCAGCCTACAGGCTGACGGACGAGGACAGAAAGGCGTTGGCGGAGTTTTTGCAAAACGGGCAAGACAAGCGCTGAAATTATGGTTATAATGCCCGGCTTGTCATCCCAAGTTTTGGGAACTGCCGCGAAACCAGGAACGAACAGTCATGAGCAATATCATCGACGAAATCAACAAAGAGCAGACTGAGCGCGAAATTCCCGCTTTTTCAGCCGGCGATGCCATTGTGGTCAACCTGTGGGTGCGCGAGGGCGACCGCCAGCGCTTGCAGGCCTTTGAGGGCGTTTGCATTGCCAAGCGCAACCGTGGCGTCAACTCGGCATTCACTGTCCGCAAAATCTCGCACGGAACGGGCGTGGAGCGCGTTTTCCAAACGTACAGCCCGCTGATCGAATCCATCAAGATAAAGCGTCGCGGCAGGGTTCGCCGTGCCAAGCTGTTCTATCTGCGCGAACGTGAAGGAAAGGCCGCACGCATCAGGGAGAAGCTCACTGGCGCAGCCCGCCGGCCGGCCAAGTCCTGAGCGGAGCGATTCAGGAATCAGTCCAGAACCGGTTTTTTGATGAGCCAGCCTGCGGGCTGGCTTTTTCATGTCCGGGATTTGCGCTGACAGCTTGAGCGCGGCTGCCAGGCTGTTCCCCAGGCTTGCGGAACCGGCTGGTTCCGGTGAAATGGGCGCCAGGCTCCATGGTCAGCGCGGCCACGGTGATGTCCCCCCTTATGCTGCCTCCAGCCACAATCTCGAGCCGGTCGGCATCGATTGAGCCCTCAAAGCGCCCGCACACAATCACGTGCCGGGCCGACAGTTCGCCCTGCACGACGCCCGTCCGGCCGATGGAAACCTGCAGGTCTGCACGAATACGGCCCTCCACCCGGCCGTCAACCAGCAAATGGTCGCTTACAGCGAGTTCGCCGACAATGACAGAATTGGCTGCAACCACGGTCGTTCCGGCGCCTGTGTCGCCGTCCGAACCATGTCGGTTAACGAATCCCATTGCACGCGATCCTCTTTGGTGAACAATGCATCATAGTCGTCCAGCGACCAGTCCATAAAAGGGGCAGGATTCAGTCGGCTGCCAAGGTGCCGCACTTCGTAGTGCAGGTGGGGCGCCGTTGATCGTCCGGTATCCCCTGAATAGCCCAACAGGTCACCGCGCTTGATATAGCTGCCGGACTTGACCCCGGTTTCGCTCAGATGACCATATACGGTCGAGAAACCATAGTTGTGAACCACCTCAACCATGTTGCCCAGGCCTGATCCATGGTGCATGCCGGCCCACTTGACCACGCCGTCGGCGGTGGCATAAACGGGTGTTCCCAGCTGTGCTCTCAAATCAACGCCGCCGTGTTTTCTTTCACGCTTGAGAATGGGGTGGTAGCGCGTGCCAAAGCCGCTGGTGATGGTCTTTGAGACGACCGGAAAGCCGCTGGGAATGGAGCGCAGCATCAGGCGCTTTTCAAGCGCCGAACGGGTTGCGTTGTCAACCCTGACGGCAAGCGGCTGGTCGGGGGATGAAACTGTTCCGACCAGTGCCTCGATGTTTTCAAGGCCGAGAGTCAGGCTGGCCAGCGCCTGCTGTCTGTCGGCCAGCTCGCTTGAAAGCTTGCTGTTGCGCCTGGCCAGCTGCTCGCGCTGCGATTCAATGGCCTGCTTTTCGGCGGTCAGTTCGGTGATGCTGTTGTTCAGGCCGCCGATTTTCCCTGACAGAAACACGATGGTCAAAACGCCGGCCAGCATGACAGCAGCCAGGCCTGCCCCGGCCCCGACAGCTGCACGCTGCAGGCCGGTGCCGACAGTGAAATGCCGGGCGCCGCGATAGTCGGCAATGGTGATGTGGTAGTGGTGCCGCATAGCAATTCTTGTGTGGTTGACGGCGGCCAGAGGTCCCCTTGCGGACCGGCAACCGGGCCGCCAATTATGCGAGCATGCACCGCCAGTTGCAAATGACCGGTTTTTGCCCGGGCTTGAGAAAGGCAAAATTCAGTGACAGGAAGAGCAGGTGACCGGGACCGCAGCCCGTATCCGGCTTGAAATGAAGGGTTCCAGGGCCCATTTCTCGTTTCTGTTCAACCCACATGACCTGCAGCCCTGTCGATAGATGAGCAACAACAACACGACTGAAACCCGCAAGTTCGGTGCCGAAGTTCACCAGCTGCTCAAGCTGATGATCAACGCGCTGTACTCAAACCGCGAAATATTTTTGCGCGAACTCATTTCCAACGCGTCCGATGCCAGCGACAAGCTGCGTTTTGCCGCCCTGACCGATGAACGGCTCAAGGGCCTGGACAGTGATCTGGCCATTGACGTGATTTTTGATGCCGAAGCCGGCACCCTGACGGTGGCCGACCGCGGCATCGGCATGAATCGCGAGGAGATCATCGAGAATCTGGGCACCATCGCGCGTTCCGGCACGCGCCGTTTTCTGGGGTCGCTGTCGGGCGACCAGCGCCAGGATGCCGCCCTGATCGGCCAGTTCGGGGTCGGGTTCTATTCGGCTTTTATCGTTGCTTCGCAGGTGACGGTGGAAAGCCGCCGCGCCGGCGACGCGCCCGATGCCGGCGTGCGCTGGATATCGGATGGTGAAGGTGAGTACCGGCTGGAAGACATTCAACGAGCGGAGCAGGGCACAACGATCACCCTGCAGCTGGCCGATGATCACAAGGATCTGCTCTCCAGCTGGCAGCTTGAACGCATCATCAAGCATTACTCCAACCACATTGCTTTCCCGGTGCGCCTGGCCGAGGCCGGCAAGGAAGATGGGGCCGTCGCAGTCAATGACTCCGAAGCGCTGTGGGCCCGAGCGCGGGCCGATCTGAAAAAAGAGGATTACGAGCAGTTCTACACCAGCCTGACCGGCGATGGTCAGGCCCCGCTGAGCTGGGCCCATCATCATGTCGAGGGCAGCCAGCGCTACAGCATGTTGCTTTACCTGCCGTCCCAGGCACCGTTTGACATGCTCATCAACCGCGACGAGCGTGAGGGCATCAAGCTGTATATCCAGCGGGTGTTCATCATGGATGCGGCCGAACAGGTGGTGCCGCGCTATCTGCGCTTTATGCGTGGCGTGATCGACTCGGCCGATCTGCCGCTCAATATCTCCCGCGAGATCCTGCAGGACAACCCGCTGCTGAACAAAATCCGCGCGGCTGTCATCAAGCGCTCGCTTGATCTGATTGACAAACTTGCCAAGCGGGGCGGGGACGACTGGAGCCGGTTTTATACGGCCTTCGGTACAGTCCTGAAAGAAGGTGTGGTCGAGGACTTTGAGCAGCGCGAACGCATTGCCTCGCTGCTGCGTTTTTCGTCCAGCAAAACCGACCGGCCCGATGTGGGCCTGGATGCATATATTGAAAACATGGCTGAGGATCAGGACAGCATCTGGTACCTCACCGCCGACAATCTGCGCGTGGCGCAAAACTCGCCCCACCTGGAGTCGTTCCGCAAGCGCGGCATCGAGGTGCTGCTGCTCACCGACCGGATTGACGAATGGGTGGTCGGCCACCTTCATGAATACAAGGGCAAGGCGCTCAAGTCGGTGACCGGCACCCGCCTGGATGAGGGTAAGGACAAGACGGAACCCGATGAGGCCGCCAGCGCCCTGGCTGAAAGGATCAAGGCCGCGCTGGACTCCCAGGTGGGCCAGGTTGTTGCCGGCTCGGGGCTGGTCGAGTCGCCCGGGCGCATCGTGACGGCCG